>JAOUKH010000103.1 GCA_029882685.1 Cyclobacteriaceae bacterium | reverse complement strand
TAAATGAAATTGGCAATCAGGAAACATAATTGCCAGAGGAATTCCGGGGAAACCTCCTCCAGTACCCACATCAAGAATCATAGTGTTGGGTTCGAATTTAATAACTTTTGCTATTCCTAAAGAATGTAATACATGACGCAAATACAATTGGTCAATATCCTTACGAGAAATCACATTAATTTTCTCATTCCACTCAATATACAATTCTTCAAGTTGACTGAATTGATTATTTTGACTTTGGGTAAGGTTGGGAAAATACTTAGGTATTAATGTTGTGCTTAACATTTAAGAATATTAGTAGCTAAATATGGTCTTTTTTATTTTTTACTAAATCATACATTAATTCTCTAGCTCTATGAAGCTGAGCCTTAACTGTTCCCAAAGGAGCTTCCAGTTCTTTAGCAATTTCTTCATAAGAAAGCTCCTGAAAGTATCGAAGTCTAACTAATCGTTGATATTTGGCAGGTAACTTTGTTACAAACATTTGAATCAATTCAATTTTTTGTGCTTTTATAGCTTCTTCCTGAGGATTCAAGTTTTTGTCTTCAATATCAATAGAAACTGCATCACCATTATCATCACTATATGCTGTATTTATGCTAAATGTATCTAGTTTTTTCTTTCGTATAAAATCAATAGCATTATTAGTAGCAATACGAAAAAGCCATGTACTAAATGTAAAATCCTTTTTAAAGCGGTGTAAATTTTTAAATGCTTTAGCAAATGCTTCTATTGTTAAATCTTCAGCATCGTCAACATTACGAACCATCTTTAGAATCATATGATAAACAGGTTTTTTATACCGCTCCATCAGGATAGCATACGATTGCTGATCCGCTTCTTTAACAGCATCATCTATCAACTTAAAATCTTGAAGTGCTTTATCAGAAAACTGCTTTTTTAATTCCATTTAATTTTTTTCGAAAAAGTGGTAACAATTCCTATCAAGATATAGTAAATGACATATAGAAAATCTAAAATTGGTAATATCAAAGGTACAAATCGTTGTCCAAAACGCTTTGATGAAACATAAAAAAGTATCGTCAATAAAACTAATCTGATAGAAAAGCCCCCTAAAACAAGCCTTATAGAAAATCTCTCCATTGCTGAATTAATAGCCTCCATTGCTGAATTAATTGAAAAATTCTCAATAGGTACAGGTATACTTGGTTCATTAATCACTATAACAATACCTGAAATCCAAAACATTATATATGTAAAAGAAAAAAAACTCAAAATTACTTTATCAGAAAACTTATAATATTTCCCTACTGATAAATGCCTCTTTTTTTGGTTTATAAATTCAGAGATACTCGTTTTTGGTTTTGAAAAAACAAGTGCCTTTTTCCCTAAAACTACTTCAACATTTTTTCGTGTTGCATGTTGATTTACAAACAAGTCATCATCTCCCCCAATCACTCCTTGAATTTGATTAAACCCTTTGTTTTTAATAAAGATATTTTTGTCATATCCTAAATTTCTACCTACACCCATATATGGTTTACCTAACAATGCATTACCGGTATATTGAATAGCAGTAAGATAAGTTTCGAACCTAATAAATAAATTCAAAATACCTCTACGTTTATTGTATAAGGAAACTCCTATGGCAAAGGAGTTTTCAACTGTCATTTCCGAAGCCCAATCGGTAGAATTTGGTGTGCAATCTGCGTCTGTAAGCAAAACTTTGTCATTGCTTGCTGCTTTTATCCCCAATGTAATTGCATATTTTTTACTTTGTATATGATCGGGAACTGTATCTATCTGTACTAATTTAAAATTAGAATACTGTTTTTTTAATTCTAGTAAATACTCATAAGTGCCATCCGTAGATTGATCATTAACTACGATTAATTCGAAATTTGTATGATCTTGAGCCAACAAAAGTGGTATGTTTTGTCGAAGATTTTCAATCTCATTTCTAGCACATACTATTATAGAAATAGGCGAAACATCTTTTTTCCCTTTTCTACTATAGAACCCAATGGTAATAAGATATACTAACAGAAAGAGAATTTGCACAACAGTACAAAACGTAAAAAAATAAAATAAATATTCTAACATATTAAAACATAAATCATGAAACTCATAGATGTTAACATCACTTTGGTTAACAACAAATAAAAAATATTGACACCATATTAGTATTTAAACAAATTTCCCATATCAATTATACCTTTTTGAGGTATCAAATCTAAAGCAAAAATACCCCATTTAAGGTATTGATTCATTCAATACTTAACACTTCCTTTGAAACAATAATACCAAGGTATTAAATTATCAATTGATATAGCCTTTGTATAAATAATTACAAATAATAATAATAAGTAAAAAAATCAAAAAAACATGATTATGAAAAAATTCAATTTTAAATTAATACTTGGCTTTACGCTTAGTTTTGTGTTTATGCTTACTGGATGTAAAGAAGAAAAAGAAGATATAGCTGCTCAATTAGTAGGTCATCCTGGTAATCCTAGGTTCAATCTTGTTTTTACCAATGAAGAAAATGTTGATTTAGACCTTTATGTGATTGATCCAAATGGTGAAAAAATATATTATGGAAATACTTTTTCTACATCTGGGGGTACTTTAGATGTAGATTGTTTATGTGGAGATTGCACACAAGGCCCTAACGAAAATATTTATTGGCCAGAAGATGGGAGTTCTCCAAGTGGTGTATACCAATATTGGGTAGAACATTTTGAAAGTTGTATAACTAGCGGTAGTTCATCTAGTTTTACCTTAAGAGTTTTACAAAATGGAACTATAAAAGATACAAAAACTGGATCATTATCTAGTGGCTCATCAACAATATGGACATTCACGAAAAATTAACGTGTTGTTATAAGTTACAGGCGAAGCAAAAAAATAAATTTAGGTTTCGCCTGTATACATTAAAAATGTACTAGTATAAAATTCATAACTAATAATTTTAAACATCTTGGGGGCAAGGCTCATTTTCAGCATTTTCAAATTCTATTGTAATATGATGAATATCTTCGTTTTGCAAGTTTAATTTAATGTCCGATTTTACTTTTTCAATAAAATCGATGTCATAATTACCATACAAAACAACATGAGCTGTAAATACATTATACTCACCATCCATTGTCCAAACATGGCAATCATGTACAGAATGAATTTCCTTCATATCTGTAATTAGATCAACCACTTTTTCTAGATCAATATCCTCAGGGATGCCTTGAAGAATAATTTTAAAACTCTGTTTTAAGTTTTTATAAATATTTACAAGTATATAAATAGCTATTGACGCTGACAGTAATGGATCGATAATAGGTAAATCCCAAAAATGCATCACAATACTTCCAATTAATACAGCCACCCAACCCAAAACATCTTCCAATAGATGGAGTGAAACCACTTTTTCATTTATAGAACTTCCTTTTCTTAATTTTAAAACTGCAGCACCATTCACAATAACTCCTAATATTGCTAACATCATCATTCCTCCTGTATTGGTATCTTCAGGATTTATTAAACGAGGAATAGTTTCAGAAACAATAAATAGTGACCCCACCAATAATATGATAGATGTAATAATTGCTCCTAATAAGGAAAATCTTTTATAACCATACGAATATGCATTATCTCGTTTCTTTTTTGACAGATGTTGAAAGTACCACGATAGCCCTAAGCTTATTGTATCTCCCAAATCATGTACAGCATCCGAAAGTATAGCAATGCTATTTGTATATAGTCCTCCTACCATTTCAATTATGGTAAACAGCATATTTAATACAAATGCTGTTCTAATATTTTTTGTTGCATTATCGTGATGGTGCATGTGACTCATGAAAAATTAATTTAATAGATTATTACTAAACTGCCTAGTTTATCATGGAACAAACGTATTTAAAACTTAGTAAATATCAGTTAAGGTATAACTTAGTCGTCCGAAAAACGATATATGTCCTCCACATTTTTTCAGGAAATAGATTACTCTCATTTATTAAATCATACAAAAATATATTTATTTAGAAGATAGCTTATTAAAACTTTAACATCTATGATTTGTAGAGTGAAAAATCAGGATAAAAAATAAGAGTCTTTCATTCGGTAAAGCAAATGGCTATATGCTTTTTTAACTCCAGTTCAAATAGCTGTTTTGTTTTTGTAAACCACAGAGTATATTTGCCGAATAAGTAATGATATTATGGAATTAAAATCGAATGTATCATTTGAAAATACTGAAATAGCATTTTCATCTAGATCGAACAGGGCAATCAAAAAGGCTAGGGTGCTTTTTGCTTCTGTAGGAAACCCTATTATTAGTAAATTGGTTACTAATACAGCTAAATTGGCATTGGCGTTGGGTCTTCCTATTAAAGGAATTATCAAAAACACAGTATTTGAAGTTTTTTGTGGAGGAGAAACTATTGAAGAAAGTAAACAAACTATTGATACACTTAGCAAATATAACGTAGGTACTATTTTAGATTATTCAGTTGAAGGAAAAGAGACTGAAGAAGCTTTTGACAACACTAAAGTAGAAACCATAAAAACAATTACTAATGCTAAAAACAATGAAAATATTCCGTTTTGCGTATTCAAACCAACAGGAGTAGCCTCATTACATTTATTAGAAAAGATACAATTAGGCACATCACTTTCGGATATAGAACAAGCTGAATTTGAAAGAACGAAATCAAGAATTGATGACATTTGTAAAAAGGCATTTGAAAATGATGTGCCTCTTCTAATTGATGCTGAAGACTCATGGATACAGGATCCTGTAGATGAGATTGTCTATACAATGATGGCTAAATACAACAAGTCAAAAGCAATAATATTTAATACATATCAAATGTACAGGGTTTCCTCTTTACAAAATTTGAAAAACTCCTTTCAAAGAGCTGTTCGTGATGGTTATTTCCTTGGAGTAAAACTTGTAAGAGGAGCATACATGGAAAAAGAAAGAGAAAGGGCTAAGTTAATGGGGTATTCTGATCCAATCCAACCTGTCAAACAAGCTACTGATGAAGACTATAATCAAGCATTGAAATTTTGTATTGATAATAAGCAACGCATCAATGTTATTAACTGTACTCATAATGAGTATAGCAGCTATTACCTAGCACTCTTAATGGAGAAACATGGTATGAAAAACAATGACCCTAGAGTTTGGTTTGCACAACTGTACGGAATGAGTGATAATATTTCGTTTAATCTTGCTAAAGCAGGTTATAACGTAGCCAAATATGTTCCCTATGGACCTGTAAAATCAGTAATGCCCTATTTATTCAGAAGAGCAGAAGAAAACACATCTGTAGCTGGGCAAAGTGGAAGAGAATTGACTCTAATTAAGACAGAATTAAAAAGAAGAGCAATAAGTTAAATAATTTAGATTCGTACTCCTCCATTTAATTAAAAAGCCCTAATTCGAAAATAGGGCTAACAAACCTAACTCACCTATATCTTTATTTACCAGCTCTTTTTCGTTCGTGTTCTTTCAAGTGTATTTTTCTTAACCGAATAGATTCTGGTGTAACTTCTACATACTCGTCTCCTTGAATGTATTCCAATGCTTCTTCTAATGAAAATATTACTGGAGGTGCTAATTTCACTTTATCATCAGCTCCTGAAGAACGCATATTTGTCATTTTCTTCATCTTGGTGATATTCACTACCAAATCGTTTGGTCTGATATGCTCCCCTACTACTTGTCCTTCATATATATCTACATTTGTAGGAATAAAAAACTTACCTCTTTCCTGAAGGTTGTTCATACTAAAAGGAATGGACTTTCCGTTTTCCATACTTATTAAAGAACCATTTAAACGACCTTGAATATCTCCTTTATAAGGTTGAAATTCTTTAAATCTATGTGACATAATCGCTTCCCCTGCTGTGGCAGTAAGTAAATTATTTCTCATTCCAATAATACCTCGAGAAGGTATTTCAAATTCCAAAATCATACGGTCTGCCTTAGGTGTCATGCTTTTCATTTCACCTTTTCTTTTCGTAGCCATTTCAACCGCTTTACCAGAAACGCTTTCAGGCAAGTCAATGGTCAATTCTTCAATAGGCTCACACTTTACACCATCAATTTCTTTAATGATTACTTGAGGCTGACCAATCTGTAGCTCATAGCCTTCTCTACGCATGGTCTCAATCAATACTGACAAGTGCAATACACCACGTCCATATACATTGAATGCATCTGCTGAGCCTGTAGGTTCTACTCGTAGTGCTAAATTTTTCTCAAGCTCTTTTTCTAAACGATCTTTAATATGACGAGAAGTAACATATTTACCTTCTTTACCAAAGAATGGAGAATCATTTATAGTGAAAAGCATACTCATGGTAGGCTCATCAATAGCAATAGATGCTAATCCTTCAGGGTTTTCGAAATCAGCTACAGTATCACCAATTTCAAAACCTTCAATACCAACTATCGCACAAATTTCTCCTGCGTTTACCTGCTCTACTTTTTTCTTGTCAAATCCTTCAAATACATATAGTTCTTTGATACGACTCTTTACTATACTTCCGTCTCTCTTTACTAAAGAAATAGGCTTTCCTGACACAAGTGTTCCTCTATTTAACCTCCCAATAGCTATTCGGCCAATAAATGAAGAATAATCCAATGAAGTAATCAACATTTGCGAAGTACCTTCTTCTACTGTAGGCTCAGGAATATGCTCAACAATACTGTCCATTAATGGTATAATATTCTCCGTTGGTTTATTCCAGTCTAAGCTCATCCAACCGTTTTTTGCCGAACCATAAACTGTTGGGAAATCCAACTGATCTTCCGTAGCATCAAGGCTAAACATCAAATCAAACACTGCCTCATGTGCTTCATCAGGAGTACAATTCAATTTATCTACCTTATTAACAACTACTATAGGTTTTAACCCTAATTCAATTGCTTTCTGTAACACAAATCTCGTTTGTGGCATAGGTCCTTCAAAAGCATCCACCAATAATAATACGCCATCAGCCATATTAAGTACACGCTCAACTTCTCCACCAAAATCGCTGTGACCAGGAGTATCAATAATATTAATTTTATAATCTTTGTAACGAACCGAAACGTTTTTAGCAAGGATCGTAATACCACGCTCCTTTTCAATGTCGTTATTATCCATAATTAAATCACCTGGAGTTTCGTGATCCTTGAATAACTTCCCAACCATAAGCATTTTGTCAACCAAAGTAGTTTTACCATGATCAACGTGGGCGATAATTGCAATATTTCTTAGTTTTTCCATAACGGTTCAAAAATGAGGCGCAAAGGTACGGGTATTTAATGGATATAAATAATAATATGAAAGGATAAATTTGAACAGTGTAATTTCTTGATTTGAACACAATAAATTAAACAGCACCATAACACATTGTTATTTCGATTAATTTATAACATGTCCAATATTATTAAAAGCCCACACCCCACTCCTACTACCATCGGAATTAATGGGGAACGGCCTCCATCAAAATTCTCAGTGCTTTATTTAAATCTTTTCCACTTTTTCTTGATCCTTTATAATGGCTTAACTTTACTACTACAAGATCATGAGAAGGAATAATGATAGTTAATTGTCCGCCAGCACCAGCCATGTAGTAGGCATCTTTAGGGATTGGAAAAGATTCATTACCATTGATCCAGAAGAAACCACCATAAATAGGTCTACCATCTTTTTCCCATGGTGTAGCTAAAGTACTTACGAAATTTGTAAAACCTTCGGGGAGAATTCTTTCTCCCATCCACATTCCATCGTTTAGGTACAAGTTACCCAATCTCGCCCAATCTCTGGCAGGTGCAAATTCATACCCTTGCAACAGATAATTTCCATAAGGATCGGTCTCCATAGTCATGTTTTGAACTCCTATTTTATCAAACAATGCCCTCTGAGGGTAACTCAGATAATCTTGCCCCACTCCTTCCACGCCCAATCGCACCAAGTAATTGATTAAAACGGGGTCAGAGTTTCGATATCTCCCAATTGTGTTAGGAAGCCACTGTTGAGGTCGAGTAGCAGCCCATTTAAAGGAGTTAACAGCTCCTGTATAGACATACAAATGATCGGGATACCCCAATTCTGGATCAAAATCAGGGTCTTGTGGAGCGCGAAATCGCAAGCCACTAGACATGTGCATAATATCAGAAATACGAATTTTGGCACGAGGATCTCCTTCTTTTTCCTGCCATTCAGGTACAGGTGCCGGCTGGTCAAGTGTATAAATTCCTTGTTGGATTAAAGTACCCATCAGTGTGGCAGTAAGGCTTTTACCCATAGACCAACTTTCTAGACGTGTATCTTTGTCAATTCCGTCTTTATAATGCTCTCCTATGATCCGTCCTTTCCAAGTAATTACCAAGGCGGCTGTAAGACCTTCGGGGTTTTCAAAGGCAGCCTCAACAGCTTTTGAAACTTTTTCCATATCAAGTCCATCTGGAAAAGGGGCATCGGGTAGTATGTCGCCCATAGGCCATGGTTGTGTAGATGGATCTGGTAAGGAAGAAGTAATACTTTGAGGTTCGAAAAACAATTCATCTTTCCCTTCTGGTAGACAAATACACCCTTGGTCTCCATAATATTTTGCAGTTCGAACTACACCATTGGGAAGGGTAATGTGAACAGCCTGATTCATGGTATCTAGTTCTCGCTTGGTGAATTTTGCTCTTTCTTTGTAAGGAGCAGAGAAGTAACCAATATTTTCAGCGGCAAAATCAAAATCAAGACCTGTAATAAAAACTGCTGAACATAAGATTTTTGCAAAGCCAGAGGCATGATGTGATAAAGCGTCACCTGGAACAGGTTCGTAAGGAGTGTCCAACTCGAATGAATCAGCCCTTACGAGCATTTTTTCTTCGATAGTAAGTTCAGTTGTAGTAGTGTTTGATGTTGGTTTATTACAAGCTTGTATGAAAAGTAGAATGGAAAATAAAAATAAAAGCTGGAACAGATTTTTTATTAATAAAAACCGAATTGAGGCAAAAATCTTCATAAGTGAATTAAGTTAGGTTTAAGACAGAAAAGATAGGGAAAGAATAAGGTTATTGCAAAAAAAATAATTTTCATAAAAATAAACGGAGACGCCCTCTTTAATAGTGATATATGATTATCGTTATGCTGATAGCTGATGAAGATGTCGTATTCGTAACCAGAAATTATCGTTGGCTTAAGCACATTTTTAATTGTAAAATATCGCCTGCCTGCCATCCATAGCCGTCAGGTAGGTATTCGTAGTTGGTTAGAATAGATGGCATAAACCTTGTTTATATTAATCAAATATAATGATTTTATAAAAAAAGAGAAACAAAGAGTGAACCACCTACTCAACTAATCCACTAGCTTACCTATAATGCTAATATGTTAATACGAATTGAGATCGAGAGCACTTGACTAAGAAAGAATACTTTTCTCATAAACCAAATGTAGAAGCATGTTGAATAATAAAAATGTAACAAATGCACTTAAATAAGTGCAATAATAAGTATTATTACATTCAATTGAATCAAAATTATTTATGAAACCATCATCCTTTATATCGTTAATATTTACCTTTTCTGTCCTAATATTATTTTTTCAATGCACAAATTCGGACAGTAATAAAGCTCAATCAATTGAAACAGCAATTCCTTCTGAAGGATATTTTATGGGAGCAGATTCTTTGAAACTTTTTTATACAATACGGGGAACTGGAACTGATACGCTCATAATGATCCATGGTGGGCCTGGTATGGATGCAGGCTACATGATCAATGATTTTGATGCCCTTGAAGAAAACCATGTTTTGTTGTTTTATGATCAAAGAGGAGGAGGACATTCTGATTTGCCAGATACCAGCCATGTAGAAGAACTATTGCACATCGATCGTCATGTGGCTGATCTTGAGTCTCTGAGGCAATACTTTGGGTTATCAAAAATAACACTTCTGGCTCATTCCTTCGGACCTGCAATTGCGGTGAATTATGCGATTGAATTTCCTGATAAAGTAGATAAAATGATTTTTATAGGCCCCATTCCTCCCTATAAAGGTGAGTTTTTTGAAAGATACGATGAGAGTTTGACTTCCCGGCTATCGGAAAAAGAGCTTTCCACTATGGATTCACTTGGCAGGGAAATGGTTGAAGGTGAAAATCCGCAAGAAGCTTGTATAGCTTACTGGAAAATTGGGTTAAAACCACGAATTTCTTCTGAATTGCCCATTGATGTAATAAAAGGAGATTGTTGTTCTTCTTCTTCAGATGCAATCAGATTTGGCTACGGGTATACAGGTAATATTACCTTTGGATCGTTAGGAAATTGGGATTATCGTCCTCAATTGAATAATCTTCATATGCCCGTTTTAGTTATTCATGGCACTGAAGAGTCAATACCTATGGATATGGTAAAAGAATGGGTAAAATATCTACCAAACTCGAAGTTAGATAAAATTGAAAATGCTGCTCACTTCCCCTATGCCGAACGTCCTGAAATAGTTTGGAAGAGTATAGAAATGTTTTTGGAGGTTTAAGTCATGAATCAGTTTGAATTACATAGTTTTTTTTATTCATATCAGGAGCAGCAGGTAGCTCGAGTAAAAAATCGTTATTCTTTCTAATAATTTTAAATATCATAATCCATTACCCCGTAATCCTTTAACCAAATTCTTCTATCTTTATCCACTAAAAAATTAGCTATTGTGGAAATTAATAACCCAATTTCTGAATCGAATGATCCCTTAAATCATCTGCTTATACAAGCGGAAAAGGATACTACTAAGTTATGGGTTTTAGTAATGAGCTACACAAACCTTATTTCCTCAAGTAAAACGGATTGGATTGATTTTTACTTGGATAAGGTAATCCGTGTATTGAATAAATGGAAGGGTTCTGTCAGGACAGTAGATGCATTATTTCACATTACACAAGGTTTTAGCTTATACTTTTTGAGCAAACCCCAAGAGGCATTGGATGAATTTAACAAGGTGTTCGATTGTTGTGATAAGACAGAGCTATTCAGGAATATTAGAGGGCCAGGACACATGGGTAGAGGGGTTTGTTACAGAAACCTTGGCAAATTAGATAAAACCATGGAGGATAGTTTAATGGCTTCGCAACTAATACATAAAGAAGATCCAGCTAATCCATGGCATGTTTTTGTGTTTAGAATGCTAGGTGAAATTCATACATATATTGGAGAATTAGACGAAGCTAAGAAATATTACCTCAAGGCAAAATCTATTATGGAATCCATTAGTGATTCAAATTTTCCTACGGTACGATTTAGGGTAAATGATGCACTAGGGAATTGTCATAACCAAATGGGTGAGCTCGAAAAGGCAGAAAAATATTTGCAGACAGCAATAAAAGTTAATGGAATATCTCAAGCAGAACGAGCTCGTGGATTATGTGATATGGGAATCCTTTATTTAGAAAATCCAGAAAAAGCTCTTTCTTATTTTGAAGAAAGTTGTGCCATTCGTCAGGAACAAAATCTGGAAGATGCATACACCACTAGTTTGATTTATAAAGGGCAGTGTATGATAAAATTGAATCGTTTGGAACAAGCTGAGCAAATTTTGAATGAAGCAAAAACTCTGGTGGAAAAATATAATGTACCTACAAAAAAGCTTCATTTATATGAACAAATGAGAACTTTGCTTGAAAAACAAGAAAATTATTCTGAGGCTAATAAATATTTCCACTTATATAATGATCTAAAGAATGAAATTCATGCCCAACAGAGTAAGAATATATTCCATTTGAAAAACAAACTCATTGCAGATCAACACCATGAAATTGAACAAAAACATGCGGAACTCAAAAATACACTGCATGAGCTGGCACGTATCAAAGTATCTCGAAAGGCTTTATTTTTTAGTATTATTACTCTCGTAGTGCTTGTCATACTAACAGAAGTTTTCCTTGACCCCATCATTGAGCAGTATAGTGATAATCAATACCTAGGTCTGGCTTCTAAAATTTTTATTGCTTTTATGCTGAAACCAATAGACTCCCTCTATGAGCGTCTATTATTCCGAAAGGCAGTGAAGGCAGAAGCTTAAACCTTTATAAGGAAAAACAATCTCTTCAACTCATCTTAGTTTTACACTAAGATTAAATTAAAAATACAGTTTAGGGTTTTGAAATGATAGATTAAGTTTGTCAGCTATTTTACTTGCAATAA
>JAOUKH010000102.1 GCA_029882685.1 Cyclobacteriaceae bacterium | reverse complement strand
ACAACAACAACGGCTGGAGTATACAATATTAAAGCAATAACCGAGTTTAATGCAGAATTGTATATTGGCGGTAACTTTATTATGGATAATGGAGTAGATGCTGCCTTTAATGATGTTGCAAAATGGGATAACCTAAATAGTAGGTGGGTGCCAGTTGGTGATGGTACTGGTGATGGTGTTGTGAATGAATTAACAGTATTTAATAGTAAACTTTATGCTGGAGGTGATTTTGGTGACTTAGGGGTTGCAGGAACTAACAATATTGCCGTATTTGATGGAACTTCTTGGGGCACAGTGGGTACAGGGATGTCAATTGAAGCGGTAGCTTTGGAAGACCCAGATCAGATTAGTTCGATGGTGGTTTATAATAATGAGCTAATTGTTGGAGGAAAATTTTCCACAGCTGGAGGAGAACTAGCTCATAATATAGCAAAATGGGATGGTGTAAATTGGGCGTACCTTAAAGGAACGGTTATCGAAGGTGGAGGTGGTGTAGGAGGTTTTAATAATGGTCAAGTGTATGTTATGGCACTACAAGTTTTTGGCACTGATTTATACATAGGAGGTACTTTTACAACCTATTATAATATTTCATATATAGGTAGCTCAACTGTTGTCCCTAATCATTTAGTAGTTTGGGACGGGGCTTTTTTTTCAGCACCTACCAAAGCTACCCCAGCCAATATTCGAATAAATGCAATGACTGTATTTAATAACAGAATATATATTGGAAGTGAGGTTGATGCCAACATATATTCATGGGACGGAGGCATTTTTGATTGGAGTTTAGAGCCTAACAGAGACCCAATACGACAAAGAGTTTCTAGTTTTTACTCAAATGCCACGGATATTTATTATGCCCAAACTTATGGAGTGTATCAACTAAAAGATCCATTACCAAGTTTTTATGCTTCATCTACTTCTGTATGTGCTGGTCAAGAGGTGACATTTACGGATACATCTAATGGCACAAATACAATTACTGCATGGAACTGGACTTTTGCTGGAGGTACACCAGCGACTTCAACTGATCAAAATCCTGTAGTAACTTTTACCGCTGGTGGACCTTACGATGTTACACTAGAAGTAACTTCGTCAGATGGAACAAATAGTTTTACTTCTGCTAATTATATTACCGTAGATGATGTTGTTAGTATTTCAGTAGATCCTTCCCCTTTAACCATTTGCTCAAGTGAAAACGCTGCATTTAGCGTGAGTGGTGTGTCTGGTGCAGGTGGAGTAACTTACCAATGGCAAATAAATGATGGAACTGGATATGTCGACATGGTAAATGTAGCAGGTGAAATTTCAGGCGCAACTTTTTCTACACTTACATTTACAACTCCTGATGCCTCAGTGAATGGATCTAATGTAAAATGTGTGGTAACTAATGGATGTGGCAGTACAGCAACATCTGCCGAAGCTTTGGTAACCGTAACAGCCGCACCCACAATCACTGAACCTCCAGTGCCTCAATCTGTTTGTGAAAGTGGAGGAGATGTTAGTTTTACCATTGTAAGCACTGGAACAACCACCTATCAATGGCAGTATTTAATCTCAGGCAATACATATGGTAATTTGACTAACACAGCTCCTTATTCTGGAGTAGATACAGAAATGCTAACTGTTACTGGAGCAGATAATACCACTATTCTTAATGAATTGTACGATACTGATTTTAGCGATGGAAGAACTTCTGCACTATATCGATGTGTACTGACAGGCAATGGATGTACTACTAACTCAGGCTATTATTATTTAAATGTTTATTCTACACCAACGGTAACCGCTGATCCAGTAGATGTGACAGAGTGTGATACTGGTGCAGGAATTAGTTACATATCATTTTCAGTAACCTCATCTATTGTGGTTGGTGGGCTAGACTATCAATGGCAAGTGGATGACGGAACAGGTTTTGTAGACGTTGTAGATGATGCTGTTTATTCAGGAGCTACCGCCAAAGACTTAGTATTAACTGGAGCCACCTCTACTTTAAGTGGAAATGTGTACAAATGTAGAATTGGCAACTGTACAACAGCGGTAGAATCTTTGGGAGCTACTTTGACAATAAATGATAAACCCGTAGTAGTGCAGTCACCAGTTTCCACAAAAATTTGTGGTGGTGAAGATGTAACTTTTACAGCAGAAGTGACAGGTAATAACCTCATTTATCAATGGTACGAGAATGGAGTGCCACTATCCAATGGTGGAGTATATTCAGGAACTACAACACCTATGTTAACCTTAACAGGAGCAACTACCAGTCTGAGTGGGAAATACTACCAATGTAAAATTTCTAGTGGGGTGTGTGATATTGCTAATAATAAAAACACTAATACTTCAAATGCTCTACTAACGGTATATAGTGCTGTTACTTTAACCCCTTCAACTACTACATCTCAACTTACGGTGTGTGAAAATGGGAGTACCATTCTAAGAGTTAACACAGGCGGAGGATACAATTCAACATTCCATCAATTGCAGTGGCAAGAAGATTTTGGAGGTAATGGTCTGTTTTTTGATATTACGGATGGAACATCCTATTCAGGAGCAACAACAAGGAATTTGGTAATCAATTCAGCTGATTTCAGCATGAATGGCTCTCAATACAGATGTATTGTAACGAATTGTACAGCAAATATTGCATCAACTCCAGAAACGCTTACTGTAAATCAATTGCCATTGGTAACAACTTCCCCTATTTCGCAAACAGTTTGCGTAGGAGAATCTACTACTTTCACAGCTGAGGCTACTGCTGGGACTGGAGTAACCTATTTATGGTACTATTCATCAGATGGAGGCGTTAATTATTCTTATGCTACTCTTAGTGGTATGAGTGGGTATAACAACGATACATTAATCATTTCTTATGCTTATTCAGGTTATAATGGTTATTTATTTAAATGTGTTGCAAGTTCAGCTAGTCCATGTACGGTTACTAGTGAAAGTAATCCTGCTAAGTTAACTGTAAATGAAACAACGATCACCACTCAACCCGCTTCATCAGTTTCTATATGTAATGGGGAAAGCACAAGTTATACGGTAGTAGCTTCAGGTAGTGGTCTTACCTATCAATGGTATGCAAGTAACGTTGCCATTACTGATGGAGGCGAATATTCAGGAGCAACAACGGCTACACTCTCTATTACAGGAGCAACAACGGCTTTAAATGGCGCACTTTACTATTGCGTTGTAAATGGTAGCTGTACCGCTGTAACTTCAAATTATAGTTATTTATATGTGTATGGTGTTGAAAAGCCTATCATTTATGCTGATTTTAATAATCCAAGCTCACCTTACCTATATGTAAGTAATGTGTCTGGAGATATGTATGAATGGTTTTTAAATGGCTCGTTGTACTCGAGCACTTATGACATACATGTAGATCAGGCAGGGAGTTATACTGTTATTGTGTCAAGCAATGGTTGCCCTAGTATTGAATCTGATGCTCAGGTTATTATTGTCACTGATATGGAGAAAGATGTTTTAAGTAAAGTTCAGGCATACCCAAACCCTGTTACCGATAACTTGATTATCCGTTTGGCACTAAAGGATGAAAACACAATAATTCGTGTACTTAGCATTGATGGAAAGGTTGAGATAAATCAATATGCAAATGAACTTGAAAACACAGTAAACATGACTCACCTAAACGAAGGTGCTTATCTTGTGCAGATAATTAATGCTGAAAAAACGTTAACGTATAAAGTGATTAAACAGTAAAAAAATGAACTCCGAAGGCTTTCAAACCTTCAGGGTTTCATATAAAAAAAGAAAATTATATAAATATGAAAACTATAAAAAACATATTCACACTTGTCTTGATAGCATCTGTAATGGTATTCCCTTCCTGTGGAGGAGATGGTGGAGGTGAACCGAGCATTTCATTCGATGAAAAAATGAATGGTACATGGACATTAACTTCGGTGACGGTTGATGGGATTGATGTAACTAGTGATTTTACTGGATTTCAACTTTCATTAAGCTCTTCAGGATCAAATTCAGGAGGAGGATACTATAATATAACTAACGGAAACAATATACTTTTTTCAATTGGGAGTTATTCCTTAAATGGAACTACTAGTATGAATTTAAATGGCGATGACGGGAGTAGTACAAGTACTACTATATCGCTATCTGCAGATGGAACAACACTAACATTATCTTTTTACAATCCTACGACCACTCTTGGTGGTGGTCGTGTTGATGGAGCTGCGGGAGATTATGTGTTTGTGTTGAGTAAACAATAATTAACTCCCTAGTACTCTTCAATTGAGTAGAAAAACTGCTTATTAGCATTTTCACCTCTGTAATTATTCTATAGTGAATATTACAGAGGTGTTTTTTTATCTTTTGAAAGATGGGTTTAAACAAGTTGGCTAGAGACATATATTGAGAAACCCACATTAAGTGGGTTTCTCGTTTATACTATATTTTTATGACAATCCTGTTTTATGAATGTTATTGGTGTACTTATTTATCTTCCTTATACTTATCTAGTTTTGACCCTACATCTATCTTTGGAAACACATTATCTTCCAAATTTGTATCAGCAGTTTTTGCTTCAGGATCAAGTACAATATTAGTTACCTCCTTATCGAGAATAAAAACCTTAGAGACTTGGTTTTCATTATACCTCCATATCTCTGCTGGTATTTTCTCCAGTTGTTTACTGCCATCTGTAAAAGTAAATTCTACTATTAGAGGTGTAACTAATCCACCTTTATTTTTGAATTTAATTTCATACATATTTTTATTAGCTAGCTTGGTTCGAATAGCGTTGTCATCCACTCGGTTTTGAAACTCTCCATAGAAACGAGGATCAGTATCTATTACTGTTATTTCTTCAAAACCATTACTAAAATCAATTGCTGCAACCTCTTCATTAGTTGTACTGGTATTCAAATCTCCTTTTTTTACTTTCTTAGCTTTTCTTTCAGGGTCATGTGTTTCCTCTTTTAATCGAAACCATTTCACATCTTCTACCGATACATCTACATAATCCGTGGAGAAAAACCACCCTTTCCAGAACCAGTCTAAATCAACCGCTGAAGCATCTTCCATACTACGAAAAAAATCTGCAGGCATTGGGTGTTTAAATGCCCAACGTGTAGCATATTCTTTAAATGCAGCATCGAATAACTCAGGCCCCATTACTGTTTCTCTTAACAACGTTAATGCTGACGATGGTTTTCCATAGGCGTTATACCCAAATTGTTTTATTTGTTCTGAATTCGTCATGATAGGACGAATGTTCGACTTATCTCCTTTCATGTAACGCGTTATTCCTTTTGGAGATCCCCAAGTAATATCTAAATCAGGGTATCTTAATCTTTTAGTTTCCCTTTCCAGAAATGAGTTTAGCCCTTCATCCATCCATGTCCATTGTCTTTCATCAGAGTTAATAATCATAGGAAAAAAATTATGCCCTACTTCATGAACAATTACACCAATATTTCCTGCTCTAAGTCGGGGAGAGATTGTACCATCCGCTTTTGGGCGACCATAGTTGAAACAAATCATTGGGTACTCCATGCCTTGGTTTGCTGCGCTTACTGATATTGCTACAGGATATGGATATTCAATTGTTCTCTCAGAATATACTTCTAAAGTGTTTTTTATAGCCAAAGTAGATTCGGTTTCCCAAAGAGGATTGGCTTCTTTAGGGTAGTAACTCATGGCTAAAGGTGTTTTTGTATTTAACTTAACCGCTTGAGCATCCCAAATGTACTTTCGTGATGATGCAAATGCAAAGTCACGAACATTAATTGCCTTGTATGTCCAAGTACTTTTTTTAGTCGACTTTATTTTTTCTTTGGCAGTTGCCTCCTCCTGTGTTACTATTATTACAGGCTTATCAAATGATTTTTTTGCTTGATTAAAACGACTTAACTCTGTTTTAGTTAATACTTTATCAGGGTTTTGAAGAGACCCTGTTGCTGCTACAATATGATCGGAAGGCACAGTGATGTTCACAGTATAATCTCCAAATGTTAAAGCAAATTCGCCCCTGCCAATAAACTGTTTGTTTTGCCACCCATTTACATCATCATATACAGCCATTCTGGGAAACCATTGTGCACATGTATATGCGTAATTATCATCCTCAGGAAAGTATTCATATCCTCCTCTACCATTTTCGTTCATTCTGTCATAAATGTTATACGACCAATCAATAGAAAATTTGAATTGTTCACCTGATTTTAAAGGTTTATCCATATCAATGCGCATCATTGTACGGTTAATGGTGTGTTTTAAATCTTTTCCTTCAGTATCTTTTACAGCACTAATTTTATATCCTCCCTCATAATCTGATAACCCTAGTCTAGATTCAATGAATTTTGCTGCTGTAGAATCTCTTATAGTTCTAGTACTTGTCTGCTGAGAAAGATTACCTTTGGCTCTTACATTTTGATCTAATTGTACCCATAAATATGCAAGTGTGTGTGGTGAATTATTAAAATAATTAATGGTTTCAGATCCTGTTAATACTTGGGTTTCATCATTTACTTCTACATTAATTATATAATCAGCTTTTTGCTGCCAGTATTTCTCTCCTGGAGCACCAGCACCATTCCTATATTCGTTTGGTGTGGGTAATGACGTACCTAATTGCTCAAATTTCTGATTCCAATCATTTTCTTGTGAAAAGCTAGTAAAGGAAAATGCTCCCATTACTAATGCTGTAATTATTTTTCTATTCCACTTCATATCAATGTTGTATGTTATTCTTTATATTTCTAATGCAACAAACATACTAATATTCCAAACATGTTTGGAATCAGGATGTTATAATAAGTCTATATTTTACATTAATGGTTGTAATAAGTAGATAAATTAAGACAAAACACCTGTTACAATTCTATCCTTACCATTTAAATCTTGGATTACCCTAACATTTTTAAAACCTGTTTCTTCCATTATTTTTGCTACTTGAACACCTAGATTTTCATTGATCTCAAAATAGAGTTGTCCGCCTTTTTGAAGAGCATTTTTCGAATGTTTAGTAATTGTATTATAAAAAATTAACGGATCGTTGTCCTCAACAAAAAGTGCTAAATGGGGTTCGTAATTTAACACATTAGCTCGCATAAGTGGCTTTTCACTTTGTGTAACATATGGCGGATTACTTATTATTATATCGTAATGTATAGGTCGTAGTTCTTGATTGAGAATGTTTAGTTGATGAAATGAAACTTGCGCTTTAAGATCAGTAGCATTTTGTTGGGCAACAGAAAGCGCAGACTTATTAATGTCAATAGCTTCTACTGTAGGATCAGAGAGTTCTAATTTTAGTGTTATGGGAATACATCCTGATCCTGTACCAATGTCTAAAATTTTTAAATTGGGAATTTTATTTTCTTTAATAACTAGATCTACCAATTCTTCGGTTTCACTTCTAGGAATAAGCACATTTGTATCTACTTTGAAGACTCGACCATAAAAATCAGCTTTTTCAAGCACATACTGAATAGGTTCATGTTTTTTTAACCTATCTAGACATCTTTTTAATTCGTATTCTTTTTCTTCAGAAATATTTAGTGTTTTATTGACAATGATATCCGTTTGATTGATGCCAAAAATGGACTCTAATAGAAGAAATGATATATTTTTTGCCTCTTGATTCGTATATAAAGATTCAAGTTCTGAAGAAATGGAGTTGTACAGGTCTTTAGTTTTCATCAATTTGCATCCATGAGTCAGTTTTCGGACAAAGATAATCTTTTTATGCAACGTGCATTAGAGCTTGCTACTAATGGTAGAGGAAATGTAAGTCCTAATCCTATGGTAGGATGCGTTATTGTTCATGATGACAAAATTATAGGTGAGGGATGGCATAATAAATTTGGGGAGCCACATGCAGAAGTAAATGCCATTAATGCTGTGAAGGATAAATCTTTACTTTCAGATAGCATAGCTTATGTCAGCTTGGAGCCTTGTTCACATTTTGGGAAAACACCTCCATGTGCTGATTTGCTAATACAACATCAACTGAAAAAAGTGCTGATTGCTTGTGCTGATCCTAATCCATTGGTAGCAGGCAAAGGAATTGGAAAACTTAATAATGCTAATATTGAGGTGGCTATAGGGTTATTGAAGAAAGATTCTGAGAAAATAAATATTCGATTTTTCACTGCATTTAAAAAAAAGCGACCCTATATCATTTTAAAATGGGCAGAAACGGCTGATGGATTTGTAGCTCGTGAGAATTATGATTCAAAATGGATAAGTAATGAACATTCAAGAAAGCTTGTTCATAAATGGAGAGCAGAGGAAGATGCTATAATGGTGGCTACCAATACAGTTAAATATGATAACCCTCAACTTAATGTTCGTGACTGGCAAGGAAATGACCCTGTTCGTATAGTGATTGATAAAAATCTTATGTTAGATAAAAGTTTGAAGCTGTTCAAAGGGAATCAACCAACCATTTGTTATAATTTAATCGAAAGTAAAACCAAAGGGAATACCTCTTACGTTCAAATAGAGGAGCACAATTTTTTAGAGGCATTATTTTCCGATTTGTACTCTCGGAAAATTCAATCTGTAATTATAGAAGGAGGAGCTAAACTACTGCAATCTTGTATTGACAAAAATTTATGGGACGAAGCCCGAATTTTTATTTCAAAATTAAAGTTTGAAACAGGAATATCTGCTCCTATAATAAAAGGAGAATTTCAACATTCTGAAGATATTTTAGGTGACGAATTAAAAATAATTAGAAATGGAAAAAATTAATCTGAAAGATAAATTTAATTTAATTACTGACTTCTGGTCTCCTGCACTAATCGGAGAACTTAATGATCAGGCAGTAAAAATTGCCAAATTCAAAGGTGAGTTTCCTATGCATCACCATGAGAATGAAGATGAGCTTTTTTTGGTTATAAAAGGGAAGTGTTTTCTAGAAACAGAAAATAAAACCGTTGAGCTCAACGTAGGTGAAATGTGTATTGTGCCAAAGGGGATGGCACACAGACCTTATTCAACTGAAGAGGCACATGTATTAATGTTTGAGCCACTAAGTACGATCAACACAGGTAATATTGAAAATGAGTATACAAAAAGAGACCTAAAAAAGATATAAATTATGGCAGAAGAACTGATAGTTAATAGTACCGCTTCTAAAGTTGAAAAATATAAATTATTAATTCCTCAAATTAAAGCTTTGGTTAGTTCAGAATCTGATCTGATTGCCAACCTTTCTAATATAGCTGCTGCCTTGAAACAAGGAATGGGTTTCTTTTGGGTTGGGTTTTATATAGTAAAAAATGATGAACTGGTTTTAGGTCCCTTTCAAGGCCCAATAGCCTGTACACGCATCCAGAAAGGAAAAGGTGTTTGTGGAACTACTTGGGAACAAAAAGAAACCATAATTGTGGAAAATGTTGATGAATTTCCAAACCATATCGCATGTAGTTCTGATTCCAAATCGGAAATTGTATTACCTGCATTTAAGGTTAATGAAGTAGCCTTAATCCTTGATGTTGATAGTGATAAATTATCAGATTTTGATGAAATTGATCAAAAGTACTTAGAGAAATTAATGAAGATTATTGAAGGGATGCTGTAGCTTTAGTTTTTCACATTAAAAATAAAAACATTCCGCATGTTTGCCGTAAGAGTAAAAAGTAACCGTTCTTTTAAGTTAGAAACTTAGACATATGCTGTAATTAGAGGGTGAAAAGTATTGAATTTCTTATTATTACCAAACTCTGGTGGTAAAAATTCAAGCTCCACAAAAGACAAACTGAAAGTGTATTAAAAATATTCAGTAGTAATGCGCGCTTTACTAAACGGGTAAAAACATAAAATAACATGATTTTTCTCCATGTAATTAATTTATATTTTGTGCTATTTTAGACCTCATATGGGGGAGCAAAATGTAAATAGTGCAATTGATAATAAAGCAAGGTCAGTATTTATTAAGAGCTTACTAAATGATATTTCGGCATTGGATATAATGCTTGAGAAGGATTTAATTGAAAGCGATATTACAAGAATAGGGGCAGAACAAGAGTTTTGCTTGGTTACTGAAAACTGGCGACCTTCAAAAAAAGCAGTAGAAATACTTAATGACATTAATGATTCACACTTTACTACAGAGCTTGCACTTTACAATCTAGAAATTAATCTAGACCCAGTAGAAATGAGTTCCAATTGTTTTTCTCATTTAGAGAAACAATTGAACACACTGTTATCCAAAGCCCGCAATGCTTCTAAAAAACATAATACCAATATTATACTAACTGGGATTCTTCCCACGATCAGTAAAAATGAACTCCAGTTCGATTATATGACCCCCAACCCTAGGTATTGGGAGTTGAACAATATGATAAGAAAATTGAGAGGCACTGATTTCGAGCTTCATATTAGAGGAGTGGATGAGCTTTCCTTAATTCATGATTCCGTACTATTTGAAGCTTGTAATACGAGTTTTCAAATGCACCTGCAAATTGCACCGAAAGATTTTATTGCCAGTTATAATTGGGCGCAAGCAATTACAGGTCCTATTTTAGGAGTTTGTACAAATTCCCCCTTATTGCTTGGTCGTGAATTGTGGAGTGAAACACGTATAGCATTATTCAGGCAAAGCATTGATATTCGAAATTTATCTCACTCTCCTAAAAATCAGGAAGCTAGAGTAAATTTTAGTGATGCTTGGGCTACTGGAACAGTTGCTGATATTTTTAAGAACGATATAGCTATGCACAAGGTAATTTTATCTAGAGAGATAGAAAGTGATGCATTAATTGAACTTGAAAGTGGTAAACTTCCAAAGCTACATGCACTAAACCTGCACAACGGTACTGTTTACCGATGGAATCGTCCTTGTTATGGATCAAATGGTAAAAAGGCACATTTGCGTATTGAAAACAGATATATTCCTTCTGGCCCTACAACTGTAGATGAAATAGCGAATTTTGCTTTCTGGGCAGGGTTAATGATAGGTAGACCACCACAATTTGACGACATGCCTAATTGTATGGATTTTAAAGATGCAAAGACCAATTTTATTAAGACTGCTCGATCTGGAAAAGAATCTGTTTTAATGTGGAACGACACCTCTTTATCGGTAAAGGATCTTGTTATTAATGAGTTGTTACCTATGGCTTATTCGGGTTTAGAAAAAGCATCTATAAATAAAAGTGATATTGAGCGATTATTGGGAATAATTGATGCAAGAGCAAGAGGTATGACAGGGTCGCAGTGGAAAACTAAAAATTATCGCCAGCTTCGTAAATCCATGAAACAGGATGACGCTCTACTTACCTTGACAAAATCTATTTATAATAATCAGCAATCTAATATTCCTGTACACAAATGGCCATCAATAAAGAAGAGGTCAAACCCACTTGAAACGGCATCTCAAGTTGGTCACATAATGACTACACAGCTTTTTACTGTAAATGAAAACGATTTAGCAGAATTGGCAACTAGAATAATGCTTTGGAAAAATATCCATCATTTACCTGTTGAAAATAATGCTGGTGAATTTTGTGGATTACTTACGTGGACACACATGAAGCGCCAAAAAGAGTTAAAAGGCAGCAATAAAATTGTAGCAGATATTATGACCAAGGAGGTGTTAACTACAGAAGTGAGAGCTAAAATAAAGGACATAATTCAACTCATGAAAAAACACGAGATAGGTTGTTTACCTGTGATTCGTAAAAAGCAATTAGTGGGAATAGTTACGATCAATGACTTAACAAAGTTCGATAATGGCAAAAGTACACAGTGAGGCTCTAGAACAAACTATTCATGTAGATAGAATAATAGGGCATATTAAAGGGAAACAATCTGATCCTACAGTAATTTTTTTTGCTGGAATTCATGGAAACGAGCCAGCAGGAGTTTTTGCTTTGCATCAGGTAATTCAAGACCTAAAAAAAACGCCCAACTTGATAAATGGGAATATATATGCCATAAGTGGAAACCTTTGGGCACTAGAAAGAGGCGAAAGATATCATAAACAGGACTTAAACAGGTTATGGACTAGCGACAGGATAAAAAAGTTAAGAGATGGAAACCTTGAAGTAGAAAATGAAGATATCGATCAATTAATAGATTTATATAATACAATACACCATATCATCGATATCGAAAAAGGGCCGTTTTATTTTATGGATTTGCATACGACCTCAAGTCGTACTATTCCTTTTCTTACAGTAAACGACAGTCTTCTAAATAGAAGGTTTGTAGT
>JAOUKH010000101.1 GCA_029882685.1 Cyclobacteriaceae bacterium | reverse complement strand
CAGGTTTCATTCCAGGTCCTTGGGGTGATATTGTAGAATACTTGCCTACTTGGGTAGAAGTAGGAGTTACAATAGGCATTTGGGCAATGGGAATTTTCATCTTTACCGTATTAGTAAAAGCTTTTATCCCTATTGAGCAAGGTAAGCTTAGGTATAAAGGGAATTAGGTAGGTAAAAAAACATGAAGAATTGATGTGAGTATCCTTCTGGGCTTCTTAATGAGTACCCAGAGGCACTCGAAGGGTGCTAGAACAAAATCTAAATAGTTTACTCTAACTTTAAGCACAGTTTAACTCGCATTATGTAATAGATTCTCTATTGCATAATGCGGGTTTAATCAAGTATATAGGATACAAGAATACACAAACTCAATTTTGTACGATTATTCAATATACAGTTTCAAGTCTCAAATAAATAAACATTGGAAAAACTCAGTATAATTAATGACATTTAACATGTTTTATAATTATATTGGTTACTACATTTATAAATGATGACTAGTTCATTTTCCTCATATTCAACCTTTTATCCCCACAGCTCATGAAAGTATTTGATGAAAAACATATAAAGAACATTGTTTTGTTAGGAAGTCCCAAGTCTGGCAAAACTACTTTGGCTGAAACCATGTTATTTGAAGCCGGACTAATCAATAGAAGAGGAACGGTAACGGGTAAAAACACAGTTTCCGACTACCATGAAATTGAACATGAACGTGAGTGTTCAATATATTCTACTTTACTACATACTGAATGGCGTAATTATAAAATTAATATTATAGATACTCCCGGGCTAGATGATTTTGTAGGTGAAGTAGCTTCTTCAGTTAGAGTCGCAGACACTTGTGTGTTTCTTATTAATGCTCAACATGGAGTAGAAGTGGGTACAGAACTGATTTGGAACTATATCGATCAGTTTAATAAGCCTTCAATGTTCGTGTTTAATCAATTAGATCATCCCAAATCCAATTTTGAAGCTTCATTAGAATCTGTTAAAAGTCAATTTGGTGCAGCTACAACCTTAATGCAATACCCTTTGAATGAGGGTGAAGGTTTTAATGGTATTATAGATCTTCTTAAAATGAAATACTATAAGTTTTCTCCGCAAGGAGGGAAACCTGAAAAATTACCTATTCCAGAAAGTGAAATGGATAAGGCCAATAAACTTCATAATGAGTTGGTAGAAAAAGCGGCTGAAAATGATGAGAATTTGATGGAGTTGTATTTTGAAAAAGGTACTTTGAATGAAGATGAAATGAAGGAGGGTTTGAAAATTGGTATGAGAAATCATCAGGTATTTCCTATTTTCTGTATTTCAGCTAAAAATGATATGGGAAGTGGTAGAATGATGGGCTTTATTGATAATGTAGCTCCATCAGCTATAGATATAAAACCAGAATTAACAGTTGAAGGTGAGGAATTAGCACATAGTATTACTGGCCCTGAAGTGCTTTTTGTTTACAAAACT
This sequence comes from Cyclobacteriaceae bacterium, assembly GCA_029882685.1. Lineage (GTDB taxonomy): Bacteria > Bacteroidota > Bacteroidia > Cytophagales > Cyclobacteriaceae > JAOUKH01. The sequence goes on along the minus strand of JAOUKH010000101.1, from coordinate 10,879 downwards.
GCCATAGAGCCAAATTTAGGTAAAATGTCCTTTTTTAAGGTAATATCAGGTCAGGTAAAAGTTGGTGATGAGCTTATTAACCATCAAAATGGACAAATTGAAAGAATCAATCAGCTATTTATGATGGACGGTCATAAGCGGAATCCTATCAACAAGCTTGTAGTAGGGGATTTGGGGGGAGTGCTTAAATTAAAATCTACAGATACTAATCACACCTTGTGCGGTAAAAATATTAATGTTGGCGTGGAACCAATTGAGTTTCCTGAACCTAAAATGCACATGGCAATTATTGCTAAAAATAGTTCTGATGATGATAAACTGGGAGAGGTGTTGAACAAAATACATCAGGAAGACCAAACTGTTACTTATGAATATTCTTCAGAACTAAAGCAATTGATAGTGTCCACACAAGGAGAATTGCACCTAGCAGTAGTGCAATGGATTATGGAGCATGTTTATAAGCTAAATATCGCTTTTGTGAAGCCAAAAATTCCATACAGAGAAACTATACAGAAAATGGTTGACACTTCATATAAACACAAAAAACAATCGGGAGGAGCAGGACAATTTGGAGAGGTTTATATGAAGGTTGAACCTTATTACGAAGGAATGCCTGAGCCTACTGGGGTAAACATTAGGCATAAAGATATCATTGATCTTGAGTGGGGTGGTAAGCTTGTTTTTTATAACTGCATTGTTGGTGGTGTAATTGATGCTCGATTTTTACCTTCCATCCAAAAAGGAATTATGGAAAAGATGGAAGAAGGTCCACTTACAGGGTCTTACGTAAGAGATGTTAGGGTGATGGTATATGATGGTAAGATGCATGCAGTAGATTCTAATGATATTGCCTTTAAAATAGCTGGAATGAGAGCCTTTAAACAAGCGTTTATACAGGCGAACCCAAAAATTTTAGAACCTGTGAATGAGTTGGATGTCTTAGTACCTGAAGAACTTTTAGGAGATGTAATGACCGACTTGCAAACTAGAAGATCTACTATTATGGGCATTGAAGCTAAGGGTCAATATCAACTTATCAAAGCCAAAACTCCATTGGCAGAATTGGATAGATATACTACTTCATTAAGATCTATAACTCAGGGTAGAGCCAGTTTTAAAAAACGATTTGCAGAATATGCACCTGTACCCCCAAATATTCAGGAAAAATTGATTCATGATTACAATGGGTCTGAGAATTGATAGGTGGTTGAAGTAAATAGTGGATAAACCTAGTCTAAGAACATAATATGGACATTACCCTAGTTATATATCTGCTCAAAACATATGATCCTGTATTATAAAAGTACCTGAATTTTTGTCAAATGTAATGTCAATTGAAGTTCTCTTCAGATTGGAATAATTTTCACAAATACCCTTATACATATCATATAAGTCATGATTTGTGTTCATTTCATCACAAAATTGCTCAAGGTTTGGGTCAACTAAGTACTTAATGGATAGTCCTTTTTGTGGAAGCGTAAAAAAAGTATTAATTCCTTCAACTTCACCAGTGAAGCCTTTTTCAAAAAATATTTTTGAATTTAATTCTGGGAATAAATCTACAGCTTCTGTAAATGAATTATTCTCAAATATATAAAACTTAGGACGATCACCACTTATTGTATAATAACTAATTGCTTCCCCATAAAAACCATTAATGGCAATAATATCTTTTTCATCATTGGTTTTGAACATAACAAGTTGCCCCGTGTAAACACCAGCTCCAGTACCTTCGTCTTCGTATTCAAAATAACCATTAGGTATATCAAATTCACCTCTATCAGGAGAGAATATTGCTGCTTTATTGGCAAGAATATAATAATCAACGATTGATTTTTTCTTTTTTTCAAATATATTTTCTCCATTAATGGAGAGATAGGTCGGGTTTAAAGAGTTTAATGGATTCTCATCATAATGAATTTTTCTTTTGGTTATTTCATAGGTAACATGACCACTTCTTTCATCAGAAAAATGCTTTGTAATCTCTATCCATTGCCCATGTTGATCATAATTAAAGTCCATTTGAAAACCCCATGAACCTTTTATTAAGATTAATTGATTATTATTATTGTACTGAAACGTATATTCATTTTCGGCTATCAAAGTATCTGAGAAGGGTTGATGATAATACTTATTGAAGATTGGTTCATATTCTGATTGGTCTCCAAAAAGCCAATGTGATTCTGGTGAGTAAATCTCTTTTGTGTTTTCAACAATGCCTTCCTGATTTTCGAAAGAATAATTGGTTTGAGTAGCAGATGCAATTTCACCTTCTTCGTTAAGGGTTACATCTGAAACGTTCTTTAGTTCTTTTACCACATAATTAGCAACTAAAGTGTCAATCGTAAATGTTATTTGCCGAAAACTTTTAGGGTTAACTCCATTCGTAAATATTCTTTGCTGAATACTTTTAGGGTTAGTTCCATGTTCAGAGTTGCCGGTTTCTCCAACAGATGCTGGTTTCTGAGTGCATGAATAAAAAAGAAGTGATAAGACACAAAGCAGGAGGTAGTTATTTTTCATACTATAAGTAGGTGCGTTTATATTTCAGTTGGAAATATAGTCTGATTATTTATAGTGTGCAAATGGTTGTTATTGAAGACAAAAAATATCATTTACATTGACAAACAAGGCTTAGAAATTAATATCTAAGTCGAGCCTTATTCTGCTTCCTGTTTCTTTTGATATTCCATATGCAACGATTTGATTAACAAGGTAATACTTCATCTTGAGACTTAATTTGTTCTCTAACATATAGCCACCAACTATTTCGAACCCTTTGAAATTAGTCAATCTGCCATCAGGTGAATTATATGAGGAGTAATCCCATCTTGCCCAGTCATTTTGTGCTAAAAAATCTACTGCAGCGTATTGTTGCAAATTGCTGTAGGTGAGTTTAAATGTCCAATCTCCTTTTTCCTTTAGTTTTCCAATTCCTATTGCAGCGATAAGACCATTTTTTTGATTTTTAAAAAGGCTAGGTATAGAATCATTACTACTATAATCCTCGATGTTTGTGTAATAGTCCATCTCAAGATGTATTAGAGGCTTGCTTGATAGTTTTAATTTAGTACCAATATGAATGATGGAGTAATTGAAAAGAAATGTATCACTTCCATCTGGAATATTTGGAATGTTCTTAAATTGATAAAATGATGGAAATAAGACAATTCTTTGGTTAAACAATACTGTATTTAATTGTAGTGCTTGTAAATGGCTATCGGCATTGAAAGATGACCCTCGGTCAACTATAATAAAGTGTCCACCACGGATATCCAGTTGATTAAAAAGTGATGATTGAAAATTAAATTCTTTTTTTAAAAAAACACCTTCTGGATATACATTATCGCTCCAAAATAATTCGTTATTTTTTTGAAAAGGAAAGGTGTTTTTTCCACCCCAAATAACAAATCCGTTATATTCTGCTTTGAAAAATATTTTTTCAAACCCTAAGGGGAGAGTTCCAAATTCTTTAAATCCATCACCAAGTGTAAGCTGAGGATCTTGTTGTTTTTTAGGGTTTCCAGTTCTTATTCTTGCCCCAAAAGATGCCCAATGGTTATGGTTATAGTTAAAGCCAGCTCTTAACCTATATCTTAATCTTGTTCGATCATCTCTATAACTGCCATCAGTTTTTCTAGAATCCCAATCTTGTTCAATTCTAAACCTAAAATCTGAGGTAAAAGAAAGTTTGGATATGGACGGAATGGTGTCCGTTTGCGCCATCAGACTAGCAGGAAAAAGCAAAATAAATATTATATAGAAGGCCTTTTTCAAAGTATTGTCAGTCGATTATTTATAGTGCAAAAGGGTTCTTTATTCACCTCTCAAATGTAATGATTTACCGTTGAGTAACAACAGTAAATCATATTATTTAGCATGTGATTAATTGCTTCTTATATCAATATAGTCAGTGATTTTTTTAAAGTGAACTGGCTATCGCTTTAGCTTCTTCTGATAATAGTTCGTTTCCGTCATTTACACCTGCATCAATAAAATTGTTTATGCTTTCAGTGCGCTCTTGTCCATTTTTCAATAATACACCTAGCGTAATAGTTACACCTATGCGTGTCCCTACTTTTTTAGCTGCTGTACCAAATAGTGGCTCTAAATCTTCATAGGAAACTTCTTCTGCCAGCTTTACAATATTGGCTCTAGCTGATTCTAACTTTGCTCCTGATAAATTCGTGTATTTCTTGGCTATTTTTTTAATCTCGTTTAATGGACTCCTTTGTTCTTGTCCTCCACTAGCTGGTTTCTGCTGACTAGGTGGTTGTTCTATTTTTGGAGTTTGTTTTGTCCATGAATCCTTTAAGCCAACAGTTTTATTAAATACTAAACGATCGGCAGAAGTATCGCTGTCTAGTGTAAAATATCCTAAACGCTGAAACTGAAATTTATCGTCTAAACTGGCTTCTAGTAAAAAAGGCTCAACATAAGCTTCCTTAATTATTTGTAAAGAATTGGGGTTAATATAATCCATAAAGGTTTTGTCTTCATGACCCTCTGGATCTTCCTCTAAAAACAAACGATCGTACACGCGAACCTCTGCTTGAATAGCATGCTGAATAGACACCCAATGTAATGTGCCTTTTACTTTTCGGGTGCTTGCTTCAGTTCCACTTCCCGATCTGGATTGTAAGTCACAAGTACAATGAATTTCAGTAATATTACCTTCATCATCTTTCTCAACTGATTCTCCTTTAATGATATAGGCATTCTTTAATCTCACTTCTTTCCCTAATGAAAGTCTAAAGAACTTATTTCCAGCATCTTCTTTAAAATCCTCTCGTTCTATGTATAGTTCTCTAGAAAATGGAATTTCATGTGATTCTGAATTTTCATCTTCTGGATTGTTAACTGCCATGAGCATTTCGGTCTTTCCTTCCGGATAATTGGTGATAACTACCTTTACTGGATTTAAAACACTCATTACCCTTGTAGCTGTTTTATTTAAATCTTCACGAATACAGAATTCCAATAAGGAAACATCGGTTATACTATCTCGTTTGGAAATACCTGAAACATCACTAAATTTTCGTATCGACTCTGGGGTGTACCCTCTACGCCTCAACCCCGAAATGGTAGGCATTCTTGGATCGTCCCAACCAGTAACAATGTTTTTTTGTACCAATTCCAATAATTTACGCTTACTCATGATTGTGTAGCTTAAATTACGTCTGGCAAACTCACGTTGCTTAGGTTTAAATTTATGTTTGTCACCAATCTGATCTAAAAACCAGTTATATAATTCGCGGTGTGACTTAAACTCTAATGTACAGATGGAGTGTGATATTTGTTCAATAAAATCTGATTCCCCATGTGTCCAATCGTATAATGGGTATATGCACCAATCATTTCCTGTTCGATGATGTGCTTTCTTAATAATACGATACATAATAGGATCTCGCATTAACATATTGGCTGAACTCATGTCTATTTTTGCACGTAACACATAAGCACCTTCTTCAAATACTCCATCTTTCATTTTCTGGAATAAATCCAAATTTTCATCTACAGTTTGATCTCTAAAAGGACTAGCTATTCCAGCAGTGGTAGGTGTTCCTTTTTGTTTCGCCATTTCCTCAGCAGATAACCCATCAACATACGCTTTTCCATTTTTTATCAGTATAATAGCCCAGTCATGCAATTGTTGAAAATAGTCGGAAGAATAACATTCTGTATCCCATTGAAATCCTAACCAAGTAATATCACGTTTTATTGCATCTACATACTCTTGTTCTTCTTTAGTAGGGTTGGTATCATCGAAGCGAAGATTAACCGGGGCATTATATTTTTTACCCAAACCGAAGTTTAAACAAATGGCTGCCGCATGCCCAATATGTAAATACCCATTTGGCTCAGGTGGAAAACGAAAACGTAGCATATTACCTGATAAGCCATGAGCTAAATCGTCTTCAATTATTTGTTCAATAAAATTAAGGGGTTCGTGTGCTTCTGTCATGTTTAAAAAATTGGAATACAAAAATACGGCATATACATAACATTGCAACAAGTACACGTACTATCTTCAACTCAAGTTATATTTATAGTGTCACAATAAATATAACTTGTTTCTATTAGTGGTTTATTTAATATAACAGAACTTACAATTAATCAATTCATCAACAAGTTTGACTTCAATAGAAATATCAATAACTTAAATAGTTAAATTGTTTAGTAATATATTAGGGTTATATTTTAAAATATTCACAAACATAAATGAGCGAAGAATTACTAAAAGCAATAATTAGGTTATTTGCTATTGTGGCGAAAGAACGAATAACTGAGGATGAACGTGCCAACATGAAGGAATTCATTGGAGTGCATGTGAATCAGGAAATGACAAATTATTACATGTCAATATTTGATTCTTATTGTCAGGAAGAGGATATTATTAGTAACGAGCATATCAAAGAGGATGTTGATGATGATACCCTAGAGTTTTTAAGTGAATGGTCTAAAATTTTAGAAATCACAAAACGTGTAAATGAATCACTTACTAAACCTCAACGAGTGGTTTTAGTGATTAAAATTATTGAGCTAGTATATGCTGACAAGCATTTTTCGGATAGGCAAAGTAATCTAATTTTTTACATTGGAGAAGCATTAAAACTTTCCAAAACAGATATTGGTCTGCTTAAAATGTTTGTAATGGGGGAAGAACCTGATGATTTAGCTTCAGAAACCATTATGATAATTGATGAGAGTGATGGTGATTATATTAAGGGAACATATCATTTGGTATCAAAAAATCTTACAGGCTTTATAGCAGTTTTGCGATTAGAAGATATTGAAACCTATTTTATAAAATATGTAGGTATAAGTACTTTAAGTTTGAATGCACAACCTTTAAAAAGTAGAAGCATTTCCATTTTACCAGCAGGAAGTACGATTAGAGGAAAAAAAATTCAAACGATCTATTATAGTAATATAGTCACTCAGTTTCTTCATTCAGGTGAAAAAATAAAAGTTTCGTTTGTTGCAGAGAACATAAGCTATCATTTTAGTACTGGAGATGTAGGCATTCAGAAAGTGAATATTGCAGAAGAAGGGGGGAAGTTAATAGGCATAATGGGAGCTAGTGGTTCAGGGAAATCAACATTAATGAATGTGTTAAATGGGACTGATCAGCCATATAATGGGAGAGTGTTAATAAATGGTGTGGATATATATAAAGACAGCGATAAGGTAGAAGGCATCACTGGCTATGTACCTCAGGATGATTTATTGATAGAGGAACTTACTGTTTTTCAAAACCTATATTTTGCTGCCAACTTATGTTTCAGCCATTATTCAGGTTTTCAACTTACTCAATTAGTTACAAAAGTACTTAAGAATCTCGGGCTTGAAGACACTAAGAACTTAAAGGTGGGTTCTGTTTTAGAAAAAAAAATTTCTGGAGGGCAACGAAAAAGGCTAAACATTGGTCTTGAATTGCTAAGAGAACCTACTGTAATGTTTGTGGATGAACCTACATCAGGGCTTTCATCCCGAGATTCAGAAAATATTATGGATCTTCTCAAAGAGTTATCACTTAGAGGGAAAATGGTATTTGTAATCATTCATCAGCCTTCATCTGATATTTTTAAAATGTTTGATACTTTATTAATATTAGATGTAGGGGGTTTTCAGATATATTATGGTAACCCTGTTGAGGCACTTGTATATTTTAAAAATATTATAGATGCTGTTGATAAAACTGAAGGAACTTGTCCCGAATGCGGAAATATTAATCCTGAAAAAATTTTTAATATTATCGAAACACGTATTGTTGATGAATATGGTAGAAATACAGCTATTCGTAAAGTATCTTCTTTTCAGTGGAATCAATATTATAACAAGTATATAACAGTACCAAAAGTGAGAACAGTTAAAGAAAAACTTGTTTCTACTTTAAATATTCCAAATCGCTTTAAACAAACAGCCATATTTGCTACTAGAGATGTATTGTCCAAACTGGTGGATAAGCAATACCTTGTTGTAAACTTATTAGAAGCTCCGGCATTAGCATTTTTTATGGCATTTTTAGTTCGTTATCATGCTTCTTCTAGTTTAGAAGGTGGCACTAAATATACCTTCTATCATAATGATAATATAGCTATCTATTTTTTCATGAGCATTATTGTAGCTCTATTCATGGGGCTTACTGTAAGTGCTGAAGAGATATTTAGAGATAGGAAAATTTTGAAAAGAGAGAAATATTTGAACCTGAGTAAAGGAAGTTATTTAGCATCAAAAATTGCGGTATTATTTATTATTTCAGCTATTCAGACACTTACCTTTGTGTTAATTGGCAATGCAGTATTGGAAATTTATGGAATGGGATTTAGATTATGGTTAACTCTTTTTTCTACTGCATGTTTTGCAAACTTGCTAGGACTTAACATTTCAGCAAGTTTTAAGAACGCAGTCACAATATATATTCTAATTCCAATTTTACTTATTCCACAACTTTTATTAAGTGGTGTAGTCATCAGTTTTGATAAATTTAATCCTAAAGTTAGTGCATCAGATGGAGTACCCTATATTGGAGATATAATGGCTTCACGTTGGGCATTTGAAGCTGCTTTGGTAACTCAGTTTCGAGATAATAAATTCAATAGACAGTTTTATGATATTGATAAAAAAATGGCTAAAGCGAACTACAAACAGTTATATTATATTCCCATGATAGAAACTGAATTATCATATTGCTACAATTGGCTGAATACAAAAGATAGTGCTACACATGATAATTATAAAAGTTCATTGGAATTGTTGAAAAATGAATTGAAATACGAGCTAAAATTAATTGGAAAAGATAAATTTCCTCAATGGAATAAAATTTCAATAGATGAGTTTGATTCATCAACGTATGTCTATACTCGAAAATTTTTATCTACATTGAAATCTTATTATAACATTAAATATAATAAAGCTGAGCATCAAAAAAATAGCCTGATTTATTCCTTAACGGATACAGAACAAAAGAAACAACAATTTCTGAATATGGGAAAACGTTATGATAATGATGCTATTAATGATATTGTGACCAATAAAGGCATTACACGTAGAATAGTAAAAAGTGAAAATACTTTAATTCAAAAAATAAATCCAATTTATTACGATGAGTTTAGACCAAGTTCTATTATTGATTTTCGAACTAAGTTTTTCACATCTCAAAAACCATTTCTTGGAATGAAAATCGATACTTATTTTTTCAACTTGGCAGTTATTTGGTCAATGACTATCTTTCTTTTTATTCTTGTTTATTTCGATGGTTTAAAATTATTTTTAAGCTTGTTTAATTCAAGAAAGCGGCATAAATAACAACTATATATTTGTGATATTTATAGGGAAGGGATGGTAAAAGATTCATGAATTAGGGTAATATTCACTTTTTTGCCAGTAAACCTTTACTGAATTAATAAGTTTTTTAAAATTGTCGTGTTCAATAGGCTTGACCATATAACCAGAAGCCCCAGCTTTTAAGCAATTATTTCTATCTACTTCTGTATTGGATGTAGTAAAAATAATTACAGGAATTTTTACCAAGTGTTTATATTTTAATTTTTCATTTAGAAACTCTACTCCATTCATTATTGGCATATTAATATCAGAAAATATTAACCAAGGTTTTTCATTTTGTTTATCGACTAAATATTCCAATGCCTCTTTTCCATTATTTACGACATAGGTTCTGCATGTAAAATTAGTATCTTTTAATGCCCTAAGCATAATTTTAATGTCAAGAATGTCATCATCAATAATTAATATTAATTTATCTTCACTCATGTAATTTATTTAGGATGAGAAAAAATAAATATGGCTCCACAAGGATCATTGTTTTCAATTGTAATGCTGCCATTTAATTCATTAGCTATTTTTTTTACGATTGCTAATCCAATTCCTGTACTATTTTTTTCATCTTTTGTTTTCAGAGTTTGAAACATCTTAAACACTCTATCTCTTAAGTGAGGAGAAATTCCAGGACCATTATCTGCAATGTGAAACTCATGATAATGTTTCTTTGTTTTATGTTCTATAGAAATATGTATTTCCGATTTGTCAGAGTGCATTACACTATTACTGATAATGTTAGCAAAAAGCTGCTCAAGTAATAAAGCTGATGTAGATTCAATAACAGGCATATTGTTTTTGATATCTACTCTAACATTATTTGGAAAGCCTAAGTTATCAATTGTAGTTAGTAATATTTTTTCAACATCTACTTGGGATAATAAATCTTGTTTATTACCAATTTTCGAATATTCTAATAACCCTTCTATAAAGGAATTGAGCCTTACTATTCTTGATTTTATTAACTTAAAATTTTCTTTAGAGTCTTCATTGAGATCAGGTAAATCTCCCTCTAAAAATTGAACCATTGTACCTATTCCACGTAGAGGAGCCTTTAAATCATGTGAAACAATTGAGGTAAATTGATCTAATTCAGCATTTTGTTTTTCTAATTTTTCTTCAATCCTTTTTTGTTTTGTGACATCATATCGTATAGCCAAATATTCATAAGGTTTATTTTTTTTATCTAGAAAAGGAACTATTGTAGAATTCACCCAGTAGTATTTTCCATCTTTTGTTAAATTCTTTATTTCACCTTTCCAAATATCTCCTTTAGATATCGTTTTCCAAATTGTAGTGAAAAACTCTTTAGGATGATACCCTGAATTAATAATTCGATGGTTTTGCCCTATTAATTCTTCTCTTGAATACTTTGAAATTTCAACAAATTTATCATTTACATATGTAATTACCCCTTTTGAATTAGTAATAGCTACTATTGCAGATTCATCTAGGGCAATTTTAAACTGTTTTAATTTTTCTTCTACATCCAAATGGTTATCATGTGTAATTTTACTATGAATTAGAGTAGAACAAG
>JAOUKH010000247.1 GCA_029882685.1 Cyclobacteriaceae bacterium | reverse complement strand
ATACTTAAGCACACCTAGTAATCAGCCATATTCCGATTTCCATGGACTTGGATATGGCTCAAAACTTGTACGCGGCTACGAAACTTATATTATTGAAGGAGTTAACTATTTTTTAAATAAAACAACATTTAAAAAAACTTTAATTGATGGAAAATTTAATCTATTTGGATTTGTACCCAACCAGTTTAAAAAGGTGCCTTACGCTGTATACTTTAAAACATTTTTTGACTTTGGGTATGCGGAAAACTATCCAAATTATGTTCAGAACAATCTTCTTTCTGACCAATGGATTTATAGTGGAGGAATTGGTATCGATATCGTTACCTATTATGATTCAGTGATCCGTTTAGAGTATTCACTAAATGCACAAAATCAATATTGGTTCAATCTTGATCTTAAAAAAGAGTTTTAGTCTATACTAATTAATCTCCTTTTGCCCTTTTTATTAAATTGATACCACTCTCCTACTCGCTGACCTTTATTATAGTTTCCTTGGTATTCTAAACGTCCATCTTGAGTATAAAATAACCACAATCCTATTTCCAACCCTTCTTTATAAGTTCCTTCCTGTATTTTGATTCCTTCCCTATTATACACTTCCCACTTGCCTTCAGGTAACCCATTTTTATAATTTACTTTCTTTTCAAATATTTTGTTATCATGATAGTATATCCATAAACCAAAATATTGACCATTCTTATACTTCCCTTTTCGTTTTAACTGACCATTTTCATGGTAATACCAAGCAGAGTCTTGTAAAACATTTTGTTTCCAGTATTCTATTGCTTGAATCTCTTGATTAACAAAAAAGTAGGTTAGTTTACCTTCTAATTGTCCGTTTTTATAATGTTCAATAGAGTTTAGTTGTTTGTCAGGATAATAAAATCGCCATTCTCCTGTTTTTCCTGCTTCATTTACTTTTCCTTCAGCTTTCAAGTTTCCATTTTCATAAAATATTTCTACAGACTGCTGTGCTAAAAGATTAGTTGTTATTCCTATAAGCAAGAACCATATATTAATTCTTAAAACATTTGTTCTACTTATACTCATTTCAAAAAATTGTTTTTACTAGATCAAACCAGTATCATTTTATTAATTCAAAATAAATTATAAATTTAGGAATATAATTTATCAGTAATTTATTTAAAAATAAAGTTAAAGTAGTGATACATAGAAGGTTTATTACAAATTATAAGAAAAAATCAACAAGAATATACAAGTCTTTATTCTCGTGAATTTGTATAAAACACAATAAATGAAAAGAAATTTACTCATTATCTTCTGTCTATCATTATTTAACATGCAAATATGTTTATCACAAACCAGTGTCCTACAAACTACTGCAATTAATGAAGCACTAGGAAATACCTCCGCTACACTTTCAAATTATGGTTCAGTATTCTCCAATGTAGCTGGATTAGCTGAAATAAAAGAAGTAAGCATTGCAGCATCTTATAAAGTTATTCCTAACGCACTATGGCAAAACACAATGTCAGCAAGTAGTACTGTACCTATAAAATTTGGAACTGTAGGTTTAGGCTTTACCCGATTAGGAGATGATATTTTTAACCAGCAAGTTGTTTCCATGGGATTTGCTAACCGTTTTGGAATAGCTAGCATTGGTATAAAAGCCAATTATTTACAATACAGCATTGAAGGTTTTAATAGCAAATCTATTCCTTTTTTTGACCTTGGCGGAATTGTGGAATTAACCCCCCAATTGTTTATTGGTGCTTACATTATTAACCTAACCCAAACAAAACTTTCAACATTTCAAAACGAACGTTTTCCTACAATAATTGATGCAGGGATTTCCTTCAGACCAACAGATAAACTAATGATAAATGTAGAAGTTGAGCAAGATATAGATTTTAGTCCCACGCTTAAAGCAGGAATCGGTTATAGCCCAATCAAAAACTTTAGTCTAAGAACAGGCATCAATACTTCTCCAAATCGTCAATACTTTGGTTTGGGTTTTATTCCAAACAATATTTTGCTTCATATCGATTATTCTCTTTCTAATGATAGTAATTTAGGAGTTTCTCATCAAATGAGTATCTCCTATGGTGTTTTAAAACCAACTAAATGAGGCAACTGTACTTCTTCATTTCTATCTTTCTAATCATTTTTCATTCTCAGGCACAGGAAATGAAACAACCAGAAATAGATGTGCAGTTATTTATTGAAAAAATATTTGCTGCTCAGGAACAAGATGTTAATTATGACGATTTATATGAAACACTACTTCAATTTTACACTAACCCTATTGATTTAAACAAAACCAATACCGAAGAACTTCGAAATCTCTTCATCCTTAATGAACTACAACTTTCTTCATTTTTTAGTTATGTTAATAAAAACGGATCACTAATTTCAATATATGAACTACAATCTATCCCAAATTTTGATCTAACTACAATAGACAATCTACTTCCTTTCGTACGTATTGGCAATATAAAAAGTGATACTCGACCATTGATGCAACGCATCCTTCAAGAAGATAATAACTACTTATTGGTACGTTATGAAAGAACCTTAGAAGACAAAAAAGGATATGACACAACCCAAAGTAGCAGTCCTTATGTTGGAGACCCTAATAAAATTTATGTGCGATTTAGAACCAGTCGATCCAAAGATTTCAGCTTTGGATTTACCGCTGAAAAAGATGCTGGTGAAACTTTAATTTGGGATGAAAGTACTCATCGATATGGTATGGATTTCTACTCCTTTCATGCACAACTTATGAATAAAGGAAAATTAAAAAATGTAATTGTAGGAGATTATCAAATTCAAAATGGACAGGGGCTAATTTTAAGTTCGGGCTTTAGTGTAGGTAAGGGTGCTGAAACAATTACTACCGTTCGTAGAAATCAGTTAGGAATTCGGCCTTACACATCGGTAATAGAATCAAATTTTTTCCGAGGAAGTGTCGCAACTTATCAAATAGGTCAATTTGATATTACTGGATTCTACTCAAATCGACTAAATGATTCCAATGTACAAACAGATACGCTTGGCACTGAATTAGAAACTTTCTTTAATTCAATACAATTGACAGGAATGCATCGTACAGTATCAGAAATTAATGCTAAACAACAAGTACGAGAACAAAATATTGGAGGAAATGTTTTTTACCATTCTAAA
>JAOUKH010000100.1 GCA_029882685.1 Cyclobacteriaceae bacterium | reverse complement strand
ACAACAATCAAACCACTTTAAAAAAAATATTTCGCTAAACGAAACATTTATCGTAATATTGCGATTTAATAAATTATGGGAACAACTAAAAGTGATAAATTTACAGAACAACAGAATGAATTAGCAAATTTATTCAAGGCTTTAGGTCATCCTGCTCGAATTGCAATAATTCAAACACTTTTAAAAAGACAGGCATGTGTGTGTGGAGATATCGTTGAAGATTTACCTCTTTCACAATCTACTATATCACAACATTTAGCAGAACTAAAAAAAGTAGGCTTAATAAAAGGAACTATTACAGGACCTAGCGTATGCTACTGCATTAATGAATCTGTATGGGTAAAAGCAAAATCAGAAATGGACAAAATGATGGCTATAGCTGTTAAAACACCATCTATTTGTTAAATAAATTATAATTCCATATTACTATATCTAAAAAAATAATCATGAAATCAGAAACCGAATTAAAGAATGTAGTAAAAGAGCGATATGCTAAAATCGCAGAACAAGGTAAAGTAGATAATTCAGCATCTTGCTGTGGTGCTACTACCCCTTCAAACAAGGTATACAACATCATGACAGATGATTACTCGAAAGTGGAAGGGTATGTTTCAGATGCAGACTTAGGTTTAGGATGTGGACTACCTACTCAATTTGCAAAAATTTCTAAAGGAGATACAGTTATTGACTTAGGGTCAGGAGCAGGTAACGACTGTTTTGTAGCTCGACATGAAACTGGCTCTGAAGGCAAAGTAATAGGTATAGACTTTACTCCTTCAATGATCCAAAAAGCTATAAAGAATGCAGAAAAATTAGGTTTAAATAATGTGGAGTTTAGAGAAGGTGATATTGATAATATGCCTGTTAATGACAATGTAGCTGATGTAATTGTTAGCAATTGCGTACTCAACCTTGTGCCAAACAAAGAAAAAGTGATCAACGAAATATATAGGGTACTCAAAACTGGAGGTCATTTCAGTATATCTGACATTGTGTTGGTAGGTCAATTACCAGCAGCACTAAAAGAAGACGCAGAAATGTATGCAGGATGTGTGGCTGGAGCCATTCAAAAAAATGATTATTTAAAACATATAGAGAGTACAGGTTTTCAAAATATCAATATACAAAAGGAAAAGCCTATTTCCATTCCTGATGACATTCTATCCAAATACTTAAATCCTAATGAGGTGAAAGAATTCAATAAAGGTGGAACTGGTATTTTCAGTATTTCTGTTTATGCTGAAAAACCAGGGGGAAAAGATGTTAAATCAAAACTAAGCTTATCAGAATTACAAGGTACAGAAAGCTGTACTCCAAATTCAGGGTGTTGTTAATCTTTTGAAGATAAACACGAAGTTTATCCTGCTATTATTGACCTCTATCATAAGCAGATTATAACAAATAAAATGATAGCAAAAATTATTTCTCTTGATATTAAGTATATCAAGAGAAATAAAAATTCAATCCAAAATGAAAATAAACAAACAAAATCTCTTTCCAGAAATTCAAAATTTTGTTGATACGTTAAAGGAAAAATCTATTTCGAAAGAAAGGGTAGATATTCTACAACCTTTGATAAAATATATTCAACAGAAAATAGATAATAACAAAGATGTAAAACTAAATTTTATTTGTACTCATAACTCCAGAAGGAGTCAATTTTCACAAATTTGGGCGCAAACTATGGCTACTAATTTTGGCATAAAGTTATTTACATATTCTGGAGGCGTTGAAGTTACTGCATTTAATGATAATGCTGTAGCAGCACTTAATTATATAGGGTTTAAAATTCAAAAGGAAGGGAATAACAATCCATTATTCTCAGTTCAATATTCAGATGAATTACCTGCATTAAAAATGTTCTCAAAAAAATATGATGATTCAGACAGTCCTTCAGAAAATTTTGCAGCAATAATGACATGTTCTCACGCTGATGAGAACTGCCCTTTCATTCCTGGTGCAGAAATTCGAATTCCTATTATGTACGATGACCCTAAAAAATTTGACAATACACCTAAAGAAGCTGAAATGTATCGACAAAGGAGTGAACAAATCGCAGCTGAAATGTATTATATTTTTTCACACATAAACTCATAATAATGTCATCAACAAAAAAACTTAGCTTTCTCGATAGTTACCTTACAGGATGGATTTTTTTGGCTATGGGTTTGGGTGTTGCTGTAGGTTACTTTTTTCCTGATATTTCATCACTTATCGATTCGTATAGTAGTGGCTCTACTAATGTACCAATAGCAATAGGCCTAATACTTATGATGTATCCCCCTCTGGCAAAAGTTGACTATGGTTTATTACCCAAAGTTTTTAAAAATATAAAAATTTTATCTGTATCACTTATCTTAAATTGGATTATTGGTCCTATTTTGATGTTTACTTTAGCTCTTATCTTTCTTCAGGATTATCCAGAATATATGGTAGGGCTAATTTTGATTGGTTTAGCAAGGTGTATCGCAATGGTTTTAGTATGGAACGACCTTGCTGAAGGAAGTAGCGAATATGGAGCTGGACTAGTTGCTTTGAATAGTATTTTTCAAGTTTTTGGATATAGTTTTTATGCGTGGCTATTTATCACAAAACTCCCTCCTTACTTTGGTTTTGAAGGTGCAATAGTAGACATCTCAATAGCAACTATTGCTAAGAGTGTAGCTATCTACTTAGGAATACCGTTTATTGCAGGTTTACTTAGCAGACTCATTTTAGTAAAAATAAAAGGAGAAGAATGGTATAAAACCGTTTTTATTCCAAAGATATCCCCTATTACACTTACCGCTTTATTGTTTACAATTACCGTGATGTTTTCTCTAAAAGGAGAGTTAATTGTACAAATACCAATGGATGTAATGGTTATTGCTGTTCCATTATTAATCTATTTCTCTTTCATGTTTATAATAAGCTTTTTTATTAGTAAAGCAGCTGGAGCTACTTACGACAAGAATGCAGCTATCTCCTTTACTGCATCTGGAAATAATTTCGAACTAGCCATTGCAGTTGCTATTGCTGTTTTCGGACTAAATTCTGGTGAGGCTTTTACTGGAGTAATTGGCCCTTTGGTTGAAGTACCCGCATTGATACTATTGGTTAAAGTAGCTTTTTGGTTGAAGAAGAAGTATTATTAGTAAGTCGATACTTACTTCTATTAACGGAAGACTTTATGATTTTAAAATAAATTCTTAACAAAGAGTTTATAAATTCCTTTCAGGAATACTAACTTCACCGTTAATGGAGCATATATCATTATCGGAGTTAAACAAACGCGTAAAGAAAACCTTAGAAAAAGGGTTGTCGCCCTCCTATTGGGTGATATCAGAAATTAGTGAGCTTCGTTTGAACCCTAGGGGTCACTGCTACTTAGAATTGGTAGAAAAAGACAATGACCAAATAATTGCCAAAATGAAGGCAACTATTTGGTCATATACCTATAGTAATCTTTCTCTTTGGTTTGAGAAAATGACAGGACAATCATTGAAAAGTGGCATGAAAATACTGTTCAATGCATCAGTTCAATATCATGAAGTTTTTGGTCTAAGTCTTAATATTAAGGATATTGATGCAAATTATACTATTGGTGAACGTGCAGTAAAAAGGCAGCAAATATTAATGCAACTAGAAGAAGATGGCATATTAGAGATGAATAAGGAGTTATCCTTGCCTCTTGTACCAAAAAATGTTGCCATCATTAGTTCTGAAACTGCTGCTGGTTATGGCGATTTCACCAATCAACTAATAAACAACCCTTATGGATATTCCTTTATCACTCGGCTTTTCCAAGCCACAATGCAGGGAGATACTGCTCCTGAATCAATCATCAGTGCACTTCACGAAGTTCATAATAGTACTATAAATTTTGACTTAGTAATACTAATAAGAGGTGGAGGGAGTCAATTAGATTTAGATTGTTTTGATAATTATGAACTCAATAATCATTTGGCACAATTCCCATTACCAGTAATTACAGGGATTGGTCATGAGAGAGATGAAACAATTGCTGACATGGTAGCCCATACATCATTAAAAACACCTACTGCAGTCGCAGAATTTCTTATAAGTGGAGTTCGAAATTTTGAAGAAGAACTAGAGGTTCAACTACAACGAATTGTAAATCAGGCATCGGAAAACACCGAATATGAGCTATCAAAATTAAGACAGTTAACAATGCAATTGGCAAATGTAACGCAATCCAAAATGGCAATTCAAAATAATAACTTATCCATTTTAGAACAAAAGCTACAGTTCACCACAAAGCATTACATCAATAATCAAGAAAATAAATTAAATGAATTAGAAGGAGTATTGAATCTTCTTTCTCCAAGTACAATTCTTAAAAGAGGTTTCACTTTAACTTCGATTAATAATAAGATGCTTAAAAAAGACCCAAAACCAGGTGATGTTATGGTAACAGAAACGTATACAAGCAAAATAATCAGTACAGTAAATGATATAAACACGAAATAATGGCAAAAAAACAACCTAGCTATAAAGAATCACTCGAAGAGATAGAATCAATTGTTGATGAAATTGAAAATGGCGATCCTGATGTTGATCAATTAGGAGCTATGATAAATAGAGCTGTAGAATTAGTGAAAATTTGTAAACAAAGTATCCGAAGTACAGAAGAGGAAATTAACAAAACATTAAAAGGACTTGAAGATTGAATGTTTTAAACTTTAAGCATTAAAATATCACTTTGCATAACCACTATTATTTAATAATATTGACACAAATAAGAATCTATCTATTATGAAAAAAATATATTTATTATTACTCGCAGTATTAATAGTGACTTTTACCTCTTATGCACAAGTACAAAACCGTTGGCAACAACATGTTAATTACACTATGCACATTAATATGGACGTTGAAACGCATAAATTCACTGGAACTCAGCAATTGGTATACACTAATAATTCACCCGATACACTCACAAAGGTATTTTATCACTTGTATTTCAATGCTTTCCAACCAGGAAGTATGATGGACATCCGTTCATTGAATATTATTGATCCTGATGGAAGAGTAATAGATCGAATATCCAAATTAAGTGAAGACGAGATAGGATATCAAAAAGTTAACTCATTAAAACAAGATGGGAAAGATTTAAGCTACCAAATAGCAGGTACTATTTTAGAAGTGAAGCTTAAAAAGCCTATACTTCCCAACACTAAGACTACTTTTGATATGGAATTTGAAGGACAAGTTCCTGTTCAAATCAGAAGGTCAGGAAGAAATAGTAAAGAAGATATCTCCTACTCTATGTCGCAGTGGTATCCTAAATTATCAGAATATGATTTTGAAGGCTGGCATGCCAATCCTTATATAGCACGAGAATTTCATGGTGTATGGGGTGATTTTGATGTGAATATTACCATTGATGCTAAGTATATACTTGGAGGTTCAGGTTATTTACAAAATGGGAATGATATAGGGTTTGGATATGAAGATAAAGGCGTACAGGTTAAAAATGCAGGTAATACAAATACTTGGCATTTTGTTGCTCCTAATGTACACGATTTTATGTGGGCAGCAGATCCCGATTATATCCATACTAAAATACAAGTGCCTGATGGGCCAATGGTACATATGCTGTATGATAAAAATACTGCAAACATTGAAGCTTGGGAGAAGCTTCCTGAATACATGGTAAAAATGTTCAGTTTCATGAATAAAACCTTTGGAAAATATCCCTACGATCAATTCTCAGTAGTGCATGGTGGAGATGGAGGTATGGAGTACCCTATGTCAACTCTGGTGACAGGAAATAGATCTGAAAGAAGTTTAGTTGGCGTTACTATACATGAAGCATTCCATAGCTGGTATCAAGGAGTATTAGGATTCAACGAAAGTAAATATCCTTGGATGGATGAGGGATTTACCTCTTGGGCATCTGCCATAACAAGCCAACATATTTATGATTCCGAAAGTAAGGATAATCCAAACTTAGGTTCTTATGCAACCTATTTTTTTCAGGCATTAAGTGGGCAGGAAGAGCCATTAACTACACATGCAGATCATTTCAAAACTAATCGTTCATATGGCATAAACTCCTATGTAAAAGGAGCGGTGATACTAACACAATTAGGGTATGTAATTGGTAATGATAACTTGATGAAAGGCATGAGAAGATTCTATAACACTTGGAAATTTCGACATCCAAATGCAAACGATCATATGCGCATCATGGAAAAAGTATCAGGCATTGAACTAGACTGGTATTACGAACATTTTGTTAATACAGTCAACCAAATTGACTACAAAATTGATACGCTAATAGAAACAAATGGTAATGCGCAATTAACACTTAGCAGAATAGGCGACATGATGATGCCTATTGATTTAGAGATAGAATATACTGATGGCACCAAAGAATTACGCTATATTCCATTACGAATAATGAGAGCTGAAAAACCTGTAGAGGACGAAGAAATGATGCGCATTACAGAAGAAGATTGGCCTTGGACTCACCCAACATACCAACTACTATTATCTAAACCAATTAGCAAAATAAAGCGCATAGAAATTGATCCTTCTAAAAGGCTAGCAGATGTTGATCCTTTTTCAAATAAAATAGAAATTGGCGAAAAAGGAACTTTGATTCGTCCAAAACCAGTAAAAAAAGAATAAAATAGAAATTTTAAAAGCAACAATTATTCATCTATCATATTTAACAACTACTCTTATAACTAATTGAAAATCAATATATATAATAGGGTGTAGGCTGGTAAATATTGCTTTTTTGCCTATTGTAAGGTTAAACCTTCTTACAACAAAAGAATATGACATATAGGAATAGTGACCATTTTTTCATTCATTTGAATGATAACATCGTTTTAAACTACATGGAAAATTTAAAACGATAGTATGACAAGAGCAAAAAACACATAAAATAACCATCAACTCTTATTACATTTGCTTCAGATGGGGTGAAAATTATTTGTTGAATTAATTTCACCCTCCAAAAAGCTCGTAATTCATGCTACTTTTTTTTTAAATCATATAAAACATATTAAGATGAAAAATATATTATTAATTGTACCTGTTCTTTTTTTCCTTCAAGTAACATTTGTTTACAGTCAGGATAGTTTAAGTATTAATAACGCTATAGAAAAAGAAAAGGAAGAAATTAAATTCACTAACAATGAGGGGATAGAGCGCGAAAAGATTATCATTAGTTTTGACGTTAAGGAGATCGTTTTTGATCATAAAAAGATAACGATGAGTAAAGGAGATATGCCAGCAATAATAATGGATATTCCCGAAACTAAAGCAGATCAAGTTAGGGAGGGATGGAGTAATCTTATAAGGAACAAAACTAAATCAAAAGTAGAAACCTTAAACAATGAAATCTATATCAATGGAACCGTTATAGAAGAAATTTCTAGTGAGCCTATTAATGTTTATGCACAAATAACTGAAAACATACATGGCACTAAAGTAATTGCTTTTTTCGAAATTGGAGATTCATTTCTAAGTGATTCTACTGACACAAATAAGTATAATGGTGCTAATATTATGATGCGAAATTTTGGTGTTAATCAGTATCAGGATATCGTTAAAGAACAGGTAAAAATAGAAAAGAAATTATTAGAAGACTTGGAAAGTGATCTAGACAAATACCAAAAGAAAAACACTCGTTTACACAAACAAATAAAAGAAAATGAGCAAGACATTATCAATAAAGAGAGTGATATTAAAATGAACCTGAATGATCAGGATGCTAAAATTGAACAAATAAGTGATCAAAAAAGAGTAGTATCTAAAAGCTCTGGAGATGCTAAAAAGGAAGCTGAAAAGGTATTGAAGGAATTAGAAAAAGATAGAAAAAAATTACAAGATGATCACAAAGGTTTAAATAAAGACAATACCAAAAGTAGAGGTGAAATAGAGAACTTAAGAATTGAAATAGTAAAAAACCTTTCTGAACAGGACGTTATTAAAGATAAAATTAGTAGAAAATTATCAGACCTAAAAAGCACAGAGGAGAAGTTAGCTAATATTAAATAGCTTTGCTTTTGAACGCTATAATATATTAAAGATTGGGTGATGGTCTACAGAAAATAATTATGATTTTCTAGCTGGTGTAGGTAGATTTTTTTTTAGTCTCTATCTCAACATACTTCCCCTTTCTTTTAACCCCTGATTATGCAATAGATTCTCTATTATATAATGCGGGTTCAATAAAAAAATAGACCTAATTGGTTTGAGATAAGCTTAATGTAAAAGTGTATTACCAAACAATAACTTAACTAATAAAAACCAATCAGATCTTAAGCTAAACAATATTGAATTCGGGTTAAATATGCTTATTAATAATATTCTCAAACAGCTCTTGTTGTCCACTTTTTAATATTGGTTCACTATTCTCCTGAGCATATTGCGCTAAGGAGATTAAATCCAATTTTCCATCTTCAAATTCCTTACCTTTACCTGAGTCAAATGAGTTATATCTTGTTTTTCTTAAATTCCTATAGTTTGAATTTTCAAGTACATCATGTGCCGTAATCAAAGCTCTAGCAAACACATCCATCCCACCAATATGCGCATAGAACATATCTTCAAGATCGGTAGAATTTCGTCTTGTTTTTGCATCGAAATTAATACCGCCATCCGTAAGACCACCTGCTTCCAATATCACCAACATTGATTCTGTAACCTCGTAAAGATCTACAGGAAATTGATCGGTATCCCACCCATTTTGATAATCTCCTCGATTGGCATCTATACTGCCCATTAACCCTGCATCGGCTGCTACTTGCAGCTCATGCGCAAATGTATGTTGTGCCAAGGTAGCATGGTTTACCTCAATATTAAGTTTAAAATCATCTATCAAATCGAATTGTCGTAAAAACCCGATTACTGTAGCTGCATCAAAGTCATATTGATGCTTAGTAGGTTCCATAGGCTTAGGCTCAATAAAGAATGTACCTTTAAAGCCTTGGCTTCGGGCATAATCTTTCGCCATGTGTAAGAATTTAGCCATATGCTCCAATTCTTTTTTCATATTGGTATTGAGCAACGACATGTAGCCTTCTCTACCTCCCCAGAACACGTAGTTCTCACCTCCAAGTTTGATCGTAGCGTCCAATGCATTTTTCACCTGTGCTCCTGCATAGGCTACCACATCAAAATCAGGATTAGTAGCTGCACCATTCATGTACCTTGGATTTGAAAAGCAGTTGGAAGTTCCCCACAATAATTTTACTCCTGAAGCTTCTTGTTTTTGCTTGGCATAATCTGTGATTTTATCCAACCTTTCTCCTGACTCACGAAGGGTAGCTCCTTCATCAATTAAATCAAAATCGTGGAAACAATAGTATGGTATGCCCATTTTGGTAATAAACTCAAAAGCAGCATCCATTTTATCCGTTGCTCTGCCCATTACATCGTTAGCGGTACTCCATGGAAATAGCATAGTGCCTGGGCCAAACGGATCTCCACCCGTACCACACAAGGTATGCCAATAGGCTACTGCAAACCGTAAATGTTCTTTAAGGGTTTTGTTACCCACTACCCTATTTTCATCATAGTATTTAAATGCTAATGGATTGTCAGAGTCTTTTCCCTCGAATGCAATTTTTCCAATTCCTTTGAAATATTCTTTGTCTCCTGTTATGATACTCATCGTTATATATTTTTATTTCTCTTATTAACTAATATTTTTTTCTAAATCTGCCTTCCATTTTTGATATCCAACAATATGCTCTACCTTGTTATTACCATATCCATAAATTTTTACAGGACTAACTTTTTGAAAAGCTGCATCAAGTGATTGATAAAACTTACACCCTACTCCTGCTCCTTTTGCTGCTCCTACAGCACCTGTGGTATCGTACATTTCTATTTCACATTCCAATATATTGGAGATGGTAGATGCAAATACTTCGGATTGAAATAAATTATCGTTCCCCACTTTAATTACATTCAAGGTCATTCCCATCTCTTTCATAATTTCCAGTCCGTAAATAAATGAAAAAGCAATGCCCTCTAATGCAGCTCTATACATGTGTCCTTTACCATGTCTATTAAATTGTAGATTAATAACATGTGCGCCAATGTTATTGTTTTCCAAAATTCGCTCGGCTCCATTGCCAAAGGGCAATACTCTCAATCCATCTGAATTTACCGGCACAGTAGAAACTATTTTTTCGATCTCTTGATAGGTAGTATCATCACTTGCTAACATTTGCTTCATCCAACTGTATTGAATACCAGCACCATTTACACATAATAACACACCTATTTTTGGGTTTTCTTTGGTGTGATTTACATGTGCAAAGGAGTTAATTCTGGTCTTAGGGTCAATCATAGGTTGATCAACCACTCCATATACAACCCCAGAAGTACCACCTGTAGCAGCAATTTCTCCTGGCTTCAATACATTTAAAGACAGGGCATTATTGGGTTGATCTCCTGCCCTGTATCCTACACTAACTCCTTCCTGCAACCCTAAAAATGTTGCCGCTTCATTTGTAAGTTTGCCTTGGTCAGCAAACGTATCAACTATTTCTGGAATAATATCTAGTTCCACTCCATAATGGGTGAGGAGTATATCTGCTACTTTTTCATTTTTAAAATCCCAAAGCATTCCTTCTGACAATCCGCTTACCGTAGTAGTTGCCTTTCCAGTCATTTTTAAGGCAATAAAATCACCTGGCAACAATATTTTATGGATTTTCTCATAAATATCAGGTTCATTGTCCTTCACCCACTTCAATTTAGAAGCAGTAAAATTTCCTGGTGAATTTAACAAATGGGTAAGACATTTTTCTTTGCCAATCGTCTCAAATGCTTCATCTCCAATTTGGACAGCTCTGCTATCGCACCAAATAATTGATGGGCGTAACACTTGATGATCTTTATCAACCAATACCAACCCGTGCATCTGGTAGGAAATACCAATTCCTTTGATATGCTTTGGATCAATAACACTCTCTTCTAATAATTTTTGTGTGACCAATCTTAAATTTTCCCACCACAATTCTGGTTGCTGTTCTGCCCAACCTGTTTGTTGAGAAATAATATCCATTTCTGATGCTGGATATTGACTTATAGCTATTGTTCGTCCCGATTCAATCTCTACAAGTGCTGCTTTGATTGATGAACTTCCAATATCGTACCCCAATAAATACATGTGTCTTTTTTATTTTGCGATTTCTCTATAAGAAATCTAGTAATAATTTTAGCTTTCTGACTTGTTTTTAGATATCCTTAAATGTACAAAACAGACATGTTTTAACAGTAAAAAACACATTCGACCTGATATGAAAATACATTCACATCAGGTGAATGAAGTCAGTTTGATAGTTCATTCAATTACTTATAAAGACCAAGCTTTTCCACCAGTAGCCTCTTGCACGTCTATACAACCCCTTTGTTCACCTGGAACTGGGGCATACGCAAGCACATTTTCACCTATTTCTTGTGAAATTTTAAATGCCCATATTCCTCTTCCTCTAAGTGATTTCAGTGTACTAAAATTAGAAAAATCATCTCCATTTTTATCTTCCCAAGCTTTTTGTTGAGCTGCATCAGCATTTAAATAATATGCCAAACGACCATCAAGGTCTTCAGAGGTTAAATCAGATACTTTACTTTTTCCAGTACTCGCAAGAGTTGTAGATAGGAATAGACTAATTCCTGCTTTTATTTCATCTTTCTCGGACTGTTTCAATATTTTATCATTATAACCATCGATAAATTGAGCTAAATTCAATTCACTTGCTCCTGGGATATTAGGAGTAGTTGGTAATATTAAAGCCAAAGTATTTTCAACCAATACAGCTTCATCTGCCGTGAAGAACTTAGGTATCCATGTTGCTTCTCCAGTAGAACAACTTTGAACTAAACTCGCTAACGTTGAAGACATTGTAATAGCTCCAAATGATAGCCCTATATTTTTAAGTGCGTCTCTTCTTTCCATGATAGATTATTATAAGTTCATTTTCTTTAATTCTTCTACGGCATGATTTGCTGCTCTTGCAGTAAGTGCCATATAAGTAAGTGAAGGATTTTGATTAGCAGCAGAGGTCATGCATGCGCCATCTGTAACATATACATTTGGCACTTCATGCAGCTGATTATATTTGTTTAGTACAGATGTCTTTGGATCATGTCCCATACGTGCAGTCCCCATTTCATGAATTCCTTTGCCAATAGGTGCATTAGAGTCATACACTCCTACATCTTTAAAGCCTGCTCTTTCAAGCATTTCTTGCGCTTGTACCTTCCAATCTTCCTTCATCAGGCGCTCATTTTCCTTAAACTCAGCATCAAAAACAATGGTAGGTAAACCATATTTATCTAGCTTTTCGTAGTCAAGATACATGTGATTTTCATGATAAGGTAGTACTTCTCCAAAACCACCAAGTCCCATTCTCCATCCTCCTGGTTCAAGAATTGCCTGTTTAAGTTTTTCACCATAACCATATTCCGCAATCATTTCCGACCAGTCGCTTCGTCCTG
>JAOUKH010000099.1 GCA_029882685.1 Cyclobacteriaceae bacterium | reverse complement strand
CAATTAATGCACCTAACTCTCTTGATATTGTTGTATATATTTCATTATTTCCACTACTTGATCCACAAAATACACAGATGTTTTGCATGACTTATTAAGGTTTGTTCATAAATTAATTCTATAAGTTATTATAAATCTAAGATATTTGTATTAATACTAAAGAAGAAAGCTCGTACCAGTTAACTTAACTATTAGCAATGAAAAGACAAAATATATCATCAGGTGCCAGATGGGAAGATGTTGTAGGCTATTCTCGAGCTGTTCGAGTAGGAAATACTGTAGAGATATCTGGAACAGTATCGGTTCGAGAAAATAAAACCGTTGGAGTAGGTGATGCCTATAAACAAACAATATGTATATTAGAAATCATCAAAGAAAATTTAGAAAAAGCAGGAGCGAAATTTGAAGATATTATTCGTACACGAATTTATGTGACAGATATCAAAAATTGGAAAGAAGTAGGAAAAGCTCATGGAGAAGCATTTAGTGTTATAAAACCTGCCACCAGTATGGTTGAAGTAAGTGCTTTGATTGACACTGAATATTTGGTAGAAATAGAGGCTAGTGCCTGGGTGAATTAATAATAGTCACTTTGAAAACAATACTGATATAATTCAAAAAGCCCTCATGATATTATCATGAGGGCTTCTATATTTCTTTATTGCAAAGCAGATTTAATGTTTTAAATCATGCTCGTTATCACTTACCATTTTGTTAGGAAAAATGTATGGAGAAACAATTGCTAACACAAACAAACCTAATACAACATATAATGCAGCCATAATTATTTTTTTAATTGAAAAGTAAAGATAACGACTTTGGTGGTTTAATGAAATGAAATTTTGATATAAAATCTCTTCAGATTTTTTTTTACATATTCGGTGCAATTTTTTCAAGTATAATTATGTGATCTGAATATATGTAATTATTTTACAAATTATATTATTTTCTATGTGGCTATTACTCTATACGTTGGCATTAATCACCTCATTTTATCTGATTGCTCAGATAAGTGATCGCTATTTTGTATCGTCACTAGATAAGATTGCTCATAAGTTTAATATGTCGCATGATATGGCAGGAGCTACTTTAATGGCGATTGGATCTAGTGCTCCTGAACTATTTGTTGCTATTATTGCATTGTTACGCCATGGAGGGCATGAAGAAATTGGAGTAGGTACCATAGTTGGTTCCGCTATATTTAACCTGTTAGTAATAATTGGAGCTTCTGTAATTGTAAAGGATGCTAAATTACAATGGCAACCCATTTTTAGGGATTTGTTATTCTACTCTATAGCTATTTTAGCCCTTTATGTTGTTTTTGTAGATAGTATTATTACTATATATGAAAGCCTTACCTTGATCTTATTGTATGGAGGCTATTTGCTTGCTGTAGTGTATTGGAGGAAAATATTCAAATTCGATCCAGGGGAAGATTTTGAAGAAGAAGAAGATGATGAGGAAAAAAAAGGATGGAGAGTAATTTTCATCCCATTGGATTTTATTCTTAAAAAGCTTTTTCCACCTAATAAATATTATGTGACCATATTTTTCTTCTCCATAATCTTTATAGCAGTTCTATGCTGGGTTTTGGTGGAAAGTGCTATTGGTGTATCACATATTTTGGGAATACCAGAAGTTGTAATCGCATTAGTTGTATTAGCAGCAGGTACGTCAATACCTGATATGATTTCTTCTATAATTGTAGCAAAACAAGGTAGAGGTGGAATGGCGATGAGTAATGCAATTGGATCTAATATTTTCGATATATTTATTGGATTGGGTCTTCCATGGTTTTTCATTTCTTATATGAGGAATACTGATATTGAAGTGGAAAACTTAGGACTTAATGAGTCAATTGGATTTTTGTTCGGTTCTGTAATACTTATTTTTATTATCCTGATTTTCAATAAATGGAAAATGAAGAGACCCATGGGCTACTTCCTTGTAGGGTCTTATGTAGTATACATATTGTATCAAATATTTTTAACTATGTTTTAAATATAGCTTTAGCTTTATTCCAATACTCATCCATTTCTTTTAAAGACATTTCCCCCATATTTTTCCCAGCTTTTTTTGATTCAGATTCTAAATACTGGAAACGTTTTATAAATTTTTTATTAGTTCTTTCTAATGCCTCATCTGGGTTTATATCTATAAAACGAGCATAGTTAATTAAGGAAAAAAGTAAATCTCCAAATTCTTCTTGAGCTCTGGTTTTATCAATTTGCTTTTCTTTTTCAATATTAAACTCCGCTTTAAATTCCTGCATTTCCTCTTCTACTTTTTGCCATACTTGTTGTTTGTTATCCCAATCAAAACCAACACCCCTAGCTTTTTCCTGAATGCGCATGGCTTTTACTAATGAGGGTAATGATTTTGGCACTCCTCCCAAAACTGAATTATTCCCTCCTTTTTCCCTTAATTTTATTTTCTCCCAGTTTTCCTTTACTGCTTTTTCGTCCTTGGCGTTCACATCTCCATATATATGTGGGTGTCGTTCAATCAGTTTATCACAAATGCCATTTAATACATCTGCTATATTAAAATGCCTACCTTCTGAAGCAATACGTGCATAAAAAACATTATGTAGCATAAGATCCCCTAATTCTTTTTTTATTTCTTCAATATTATTCTCCAATATGGCATCTGATAGCTCATAAGTTTCTTCAATGGTTAGGTGACGGATACTTTCTAATGTTTGTTTCATATCCCAAGGACAGTTCTCCCTTAATTCATCCATGATAGTAAGCAAACGATCGAAGGCCGTAAGTTTTTCTTTTCTGTTTAGGTCGGGAGTACTCTTTTGTATAGGCATAAGAAATAAATTCAATTATTAGAAACTTTACACCGCGCATTGCTGTTTGGTTTATGAATGTTAAATTTGCATAAAAATAATTAGATATGTTACCAACACTTTTAGGTATTGGCTTGATAGCCTTGTTTTTTATATTGATGTCTGTAAGATTAATTTTTATAAAAGAAGGAGAGTTTAAAGGTACTTGTGCTTCGCAAAATCCTTATCTTAATAAAGATGGAGCTTCATGTGGCTATTGTGGTAAAACTTTTAATGAGGGTGATTCTTGTGGAAATCCTGAAAATGAAGTTGAAAAAACAATGAGCAAGTTTAACTAGGCTTATTTATCATATAATATTTTGAAGACCACATTATTTTATGTGGTCTTTTTCTTTTTTTGGCTTACTATTCTCAATTCAGAAGTATAGATTTACTCATAAAAATAAACAAATAACGTGACATTAATAAAATCAATTTCTGGAATAAGAGGAACTATTGGAGGGGAAGCAGGAGATTCCCTAACTCCTCTAGATATTGTAAAATTTACAGCAGCTTTTGGTAGTTGGGTAAAAGAAACTACAGGAAAAGCTACAATAGTAATTGGTCGTGATGCTCGCATATCAGGAGAAATGGTAAATAACATTGTTGTTGGTACTTTGCAAGGCTTGGGGATTGATGTAATAGACTTGGGGTTATCCACTACGCCAACTGTTGAGGTGGCAGTACCAATTGAGAATGCAGGTGGAGGAATTATCCTTACCGCAAGCCATAACCCAATTCAATGGAATGCTTTAAAACTTTTAAATGAACATGGAGAGTTTATTTCTGCTGACGATGGAGCTAAAGTATTGAATATTGCTAAAAATGAAGCATTCGATTTTGCAACTGTTAAAAATTTAGGGCAACATACGTTCAAATCAGATTATATCGAAAAACATATAGATATAATTCTTCAACTTCCGTTGGTAGATGTTGAGGCGGTTAAAGCACGTGGATTTAAGGTAGTAATTGATTGTGTAAACTCTACAGGTGGAATTTCAGTACCTCCACTACTAAAGGCATTAGGAGTAGAAGTGAAAGAGTTGTATTGTGAGCCAAATGGAGATTTTCCTCATAATCCAGAACCACTTCCTGAGAATTTAACTGAAATTTCCAAAGAATTAGAAAGTGGTAATTATGATTTAGGAATTGTAGTTGATCCTGATGTAGATAGGTTGGCACTAATTTGTGAAGATGGATCTCCTTTTGGAGAAGAATACACTTTAGTGGCTGTGGCGGATTATATTCTACAAAATACAAAAGGGAATACGGTTTCTAACCTTTCATCAACAAGGGCATTAAAAGATGTTACGTTGAAACATGGAGGTAATTATGAAGCTGCTGCTGTAGGTGAAGTAAATGTTGTTAACAAGATGAAAGAGACTAATGCTATTATTGGAGGAGAGGGCAATGGAGGCATTATATACCCTGAATCACATTATGGAAGGGATGCGCTTGTAGGAATAGCTTTATTTTTAACTCATTTAGCTAAGTTTGGTAAATCAATATCAAAATTGCGTGCTACTTACCCCAATTATCATATTTCGAAAAATAAGATTGAACTTACTGCAGAAATAGATGTGGATGCGATATTGCAAGGTATAAAAAATAAATATTCAGACCATCCAGTTAACACCACTGATGGGGTGAAAATTGAATTTGAATCTGAATGGGTACATCTACGTAAATCCAATACAGAGCCTATTATTAGAATTTATTCTGAATCTGAAAATGAAACTACTGCTGAACAATTGGCGGACAAAATAATTACTGACATTAAAGAACTAATCACAATTAGTGTATAGTAAAATGAAGGTTTATTTAGACAATGCTGCAACAACTCCACTTGACCCAGAGGTTTTTGAAGCCATGCAGCCATATATGATAGAGTTTTTTGGTAATCCGTCTTCTACACATGCACATGGCAGAGTAGTACGGGCTGAAATTGAAAAAGCTCGTAAAACAGTGGCAGAATTGTTAAATACCACTCCAGGTGAAATCTTTTTCACCTCAGGAGGAACTGAAGCAGATAATACCATTATCACAGGAAATATTGAAACCCATGGAATTGGACATGTTATTACTTCAGAAATTGAACACCCTGCGGTATTGCAAACTGTCAATCATCTACATAGCAATGGGAAAATCACTATTAGCTATGTAAACCTTGATAGAGATGGTCGGATAGACTACCCCCATTTAGAGGAACTTCTTAAAACGAATAAGAAAAGTTTAGTGTCTTTAATGCATGGCAATAATGAAATAGGCAATATTACCGACATCGAAAAAGTAGGGGAAATGTGCCATGAATATAGTGCTGTTTTTCATTCTGACACGGTACAGACTATGGGACATTTTACTCATGATTTATCCAAATTGAAAATTGATGCAATTGTAGGATCAGGGCATAAGTTTCATGGACCAAAAGGTACGGGTTTTATGTATATGTCCAAAAATTGTCGATTTCACCCGTTTATTCATGGAGGTGGACAGGAACGTAATATGAGAGGAGGTACAGAAAATGTTTATGGTATTATTGGTGTAGCTAAAGCACTTGAAATTTCCTATCGAGACATGAATGAACATCAAAAACACATTCAAGGACTTAAAAACAGGATGATTTCCAATTTAAAAGAGAAAATTAACGATATTCTTTTTAATGGCGACTCAGCTATTGCCGACAAAAGTTTGTACACAGTATTAAATGCTAGTCTTCCAGTATTAGAGAAAAATGATATGATGCTTTTTAACTTGGACATAAATGGCATCTCTGCTTCTGGAGGTAGTGCATGCTCTAGTGGGGCTACAAAAGGATCACATGTTTTAGAGGCTTTGGATATAGATTCTAATCGTGGAGCAATTCGCTTTTCGTTTAGTAAATATAATACCATCGAAGAAATTGATTATGTAGCCGAAAAATTAGCTGAGTTCTATAATGTAGAGGTGTAAAGTATTATTAGGAAGCCACTTTTTTATAAATAGTTGTGTTAATTTTTCATAGTTACTTCTACCAGTTATCGGTTGATGATTAACTGGGTGCGTCTATTCTTTTTTTTAGGTTGCACTTGCTGATAACTCAAAATGTATTAGTTTGGTGCTTAATAAATAAGGCGATACCATAAATATTAAAACCAGATTAAGAATAAATGAAAGACACTTTATCTATAGAAAAATACACTAATACAATTAATTGGATATCAGTATTGACATTTTGCTACTTGTTAATAGCATGCCAGCCTAAAATAGAGTTACCTGAATATTCTAATCTTAAGATTGCTGACCGTCCCAATATATTGTGGCTAGTTACTGAGGACATGGGGCCTTACCTAGCTGCTTTTGGTGATTCTACAGCACACACACCAAATCTTGATCGATTGGCATCTGAAGGTGTCGTTTACCCTAATCTTTATTCAACCTCTGGTGTATGCGCACCTAGTCGGGCTGCTATAGCAACAGGAATGTATCCTTCAAGTATTGGTGCAAATCATATGCGTACAACGTCTAATATGGAAATCACTGGTTTGCCTTCTTACGAAGCAATACCTCCGCCCCAAACACGAATGTTGAGTGAGCTACTCAGAATGAATGGTTACTACTGTTCTAATAATAACAAGCAGGACTATCAGTTTAAAGCACCATTATCCGCTTGGGATGAAAGTAATCCATACGCTCATTGGCGGAATAGAGGAGAAAATCAGCCTTTCTTTTCCGTTTTTAATCTTGAAGTTACTCATGAGTCACGATTATTTGAACCATATGGTATTCATAAGTATGACCTTCGACACTATCATTCAGGAGATACTTCAATTGCTATTCGAGGCAAAAAGATGGATGAAGAAGAAATTCCAATCCATGTAGCGAAGGATACAGATTTTCCAATCCCTCCTTACTTACCAGATAATGAGGTAGTTCGTCATGATTTATGGAAAATGTACAATAATATTGCTGAAATGGATCGACAGTTGGGAGCTATTTTGAAACAATTAGAAACAGATGGTCTGCTAGAAAGCACGATAATATTTTTTTATTCAGATCATGGCGGACCTCTGCCTAGACAAAAGCGATTAATCAATGACTCTGGTTTAAATTCGCCAATGATTATTCGATTCCCAAACAAACAGTTTGGAGGAATGAAAGATGACCAGTTGATAAGTTTTGTTGACTTTAGCCCCACACTTCTATCTTTGATAGGAATGAAGCCCCCTCAACATCTACAGGGGCAGGCTTTTTTAGGTAAATATCAATCTTCTGAGGAAAGAAAATTTATTCATGCTGCGGCCGATCGTTTTGATGGATTTACAGATGCGATTCGTGCAGTGAGGGACAAGAGATTTAAGTATATTCGAAACTATAGACCCGAACAAGGCTATTACCTTCCTGTTGTTTATCGAGAGCGAATACCAACCATGCAAGAATTATTAAGGTTACGAGACGAGGGAAAACTCAATGAATATCAAGCTCAATGGTTTCGGGAAAAGAAAGAGAAGGAAGAACTCTATGACTGTCTGAATGATCCGCATGAATTGAATAATTTGGCTGCTGATCCAGCAAATGCCCAGAAGATTGAAGAGCTAAGGAAGGAAATGGATAGATGGATTAATGCCATTGGTGACTATCCGAATTTACCGGAACGAGAATTAATTGATAAACTTTGGAAAGGAAATGATCAACAACCTGTTACGGATGACCCCGAATTTACCGTCACAAATGGCAAAGTAATTATTAGCTGTTCTACACAAGGGGCTTCAGTGGCTTACAAGATTATAGATTCTGATAAAAAAGAAGCATCTAGTTGGTCAATATATTCAGACCCAATAGTAATTTCACCTGGATCGAGTATAAAAACAGTAACTCATAGAATAGGCTTTAAACCAAGCCAAATTGTCACTTATTCAATACCAGAAAATAAAGTCATTTAATTTATGCACGACATTAAAATCAGAACATTAAGAATGTTAAAAAACAATAATTTAAGAATACAATTAGCCATTTCGATCTTGATTATAGTTTTTGTTTCATGTGAAAACTCTAAAGAAGACGATCAAAAAGGATCAATTGAAAGACCAAATATTCTCTTTATAATGGCTGATGATCATGCTTATCAAGCCATTAGTGTCTACTCGGATAAGTTGTTAAAAACACCAAATATAGATCGAATTGCTGATCAAGGAATGTTATTTACCAATGCTTGTGTCACTAATTCAATTTGTGCGCCATCAAGAGCTACTATACTTACTGGGAAGCACACACACATCAATGGCAAGATTGACAATAGAATGCCATTTGACACCACACAAGTTACGTTTCCTCAATTATTTCAAAATGCAGGATATGAAACTGCAATGTATGGAAAACTACACTTTGGAAATAACCCGAAAGGTGTTGATGATTTTATGATTTTGCCTGGGCAGGGTAATTATATCAACCCTAAGTTCATTACTCCAAAAGGAGACACTACCATCACAGGATATGTAACTGATATTATTACTGATTTAACAATCAACTGGCTCTCTCAAAAGCGAGACGAAGAGAAACCCTTTATGATGATGTATTTGCATAAAGCTCCACATAGACCCTGGTGGCCAAGCCCTGAAAAATTCAAAGAGTTTACACAGAAGACATTTCCCGAACCTGCATCTCTTTTTGATGATTATTCCAATAGAGGAACTGCAGCCAAGACTGCAGAGATGAACTTACTTCATCATATGAAATATGGTCATGACTCCAAGATAAGACCTGAAACAATAGAAGAAATGGGAGAAGTAAAGCCCTATGTACCTCCAGTAAATTGGGGTGGAGTTGATGGGTTTACAGGTCCTTATGGGAGAGCTAATGATGAACAAAAAGCATTGTATGATCCAGTAATTGATTCTATTAATACTTGGTTTAAGACCAATTGGCCAACCATGAATGATGAACAAAAAATGAAATGGAAGTATCAGCGTTATATGCAAGATTATCTAGGTTGTATTTCTTCAGTAGACGATAATGTAGGCAGAGTGTTGGATTACCTTGATGAAAGTGGGTTGAGTGAAAATACAATTGTAGTATATACATCAGATCAAGGATTTTACCTTGGAGAGCATGGGTGGTTTGATAAGCGATTTATTTATGACGAGTCATTCAAAACACCATTGATGATTCGTTGGCCGAATGAGATTACTCCAGGTACTACGAATGATGAAATGGTTCAAAATCTGGATTTTGCCCAAACTTTTTTGGAAGCAGCACAAATTGAAGCTCCTAGCGATATGCAGGGAGAAAGTTTAATTCCACTTCTAAAGGGTGATACAACACAATGGAATAGAGATGCTGTTTACTACCATTACTATGAATATCCAGCCGTACACATGGTAAAACGGCATTACGGCATTGTAACAAAAGACTATAAGTTGGCTCATTTTTATTATGATGTAGACGAATGGGAGTTATACGATCGAAAAAAAGACCCTCAAGAAATGAAAAATGTATATCACGACCCCGATTATGCCACTATTGTTACCAAATTAAAAATGGAGCTAAAAGAGTTGAGAATAAAATACAAGGACTCTCCAGAGTTGGATAAAAAGTATATCGATATTTTTAGTGATAAATAAGTATTAGAAAAATAGATAATTTCATAGAGAGGAGGGATACAGGAATAATTCATTAATTCAAAACAGTGCGAAATCCTAAGTGTGACATGCCAGAGTCGGGGGTAGTACCTTCTCTGGCACTTGGGCGATAGTTTTCACAATAAGAAACATGGCATAAAAAAGATCCCCCTTTATTTACATATTTAACAGCATAAGGTTCTCTACTATCAAAACTGCGTTCAGCACCTTTTGGGTTTTTACATAATGTTATGTGTGAGAGCTCCGAATAATAATTTTCATTAAATACATCGCTAACCCATTCCCAAACATTACCTGTCATATCCAATAAATCATAATTATTAGCTTGAAAGCTTCCAACTGGCGATGTTCCAATAAAACCATCTTCCGCAGTGTTATTAATTGGAAATTCTCCCTGCCATATATTTGCTAATTTTGGGTTATTAAGAGGGTCTTCATCACCCCAGGTAAACCTTTTTCCATCTAGTCCACCTCTAGCTGCAAATTCCCATTCAGCCTCTGTTGGTAATCTTTTCCCCGACCAATCACAATAAGCTTTAGCATCTTCAAGGCAAACGTGTACTACAGGATGATCTAATATACTATCAATAGAACTACCTGGCCCATAAGGTGCTTTCCAACTAGCATCAATAGTCCATTTCCACCATTGTGAATAATCATGTAATCCATTTACAAATTCAGGAGCATTAAAAACTATAGACCCTGGCATTAATACACTATCTGGTGGTTTTTGTGTACCAGGAGGAGTCTGTTTTTTTAGTTCTTCCCATGAAATAGATCTTTCTGCTACAGTAACGTAGTCTGTAGCCTCAACAAATTTCATGAATTCGCGATTTGTCACTTCCGTTTGATCCATCCAAAAACCGTTAACTTCTACGAGGTGAGCAGGATATTCTCTTTGATATTCACCCTCTTGAGATGCTCCCATTTTAAACCTTCCAGAAGGAATCCACAACATTTTCTTATTATCCTTTGCATGAATAATAAAAGCTCCTTTTTTATTCTGATCTACCGTGTCCTTTTGAGGTGAATTGCAAGTGATAAACATTAAGATGGATAATGTAAATAAGGAATAAAAAATAATTTTCATTTTATTAAACTTATATCTTTCATTGGCTGTAAAAACACTAAAAAATGTTGTTATATATAATTGTGAAATTAACTTATTAAGTGAGATTAAACAACACAGACAAATACTGTCATTGTGGAAGGCACGAGTGAAGCCTGTCTAAAATCGAATAGGCATGCTATACCAAAACGAAGATAGTCAATACTATTAATAGATTTTTGTACATTATGTGTGATATACAGATGTTATGGTATCACATTCTGTAAAAATTAGTTTTATGAACGATATTTTTGTAAATTACAATTACAGGTTTAACAACAAAAATATTGAGTTTTGATAGTCAAGCTTAGAAATATCCCTCAACTTTTGGAATTGCCTCGAATTTTGAAGCAAGAATTCTCAAATCAGTATTCCTATAAAATATTAGAAATAGGGCCAGGAAAAAGTATTCTAATTAAAAAATCTTTTATGGTTGGAGTTCAAATAACACAAAAGGGTGAAGAGATTTCAGTCCAAGGTTCGTTTCCTAGCATTGCCACTTCAATTTTTGCTTCTATTATCTTTGGACTTTTACATATCTACTTACCCTCTGTTTTCGCATCCTCATGGATGAACTTTGAACATGAATTAGCTGTTTTTTTAAATCAGAAATACAAATAGCTAAGTTATCTCTAGTGAAATAAAAAAAAGTCAATACCCAAACATTTAGTAATAGTGCATGCAGTCTATTTCAAAAGTATTCATCTGCATAGTTCGTGTGGCTTGGTTACACGTTTTGGTTGGTTTTTCATAGCTATTCTCATTTGTTCTCGGTAGATGATCAATTAGACGTAGCAATTATTAGTTTGGTACTATTAAACAAGCTATGGCACGTACATTGCGCTATGGAGTTATAGTTCAAAATGTCCTACAACAACTAAGGGGGCTAATGATTTGCGTTGAGAATACTACTTATTTACAATTAATTACAAAATTGGTGGTATGAATGCAATTAGTTAAATTTGTTATATGAATATTGAGACAAGAAAAACACTTCTAATAAATTGGTTATCTAAACTTAATAACGAAGCATTACTTAATCGCATTGAAGAATTGAAACAGGAGTATCAAGCTGAAATTCCTTTAGAAATTTTTTCATTGTTAGACACTTCTAATGCAGTTGACAGTTCTAAGCTAATCGAGCACACTAATGTTCGAGATTTACTGAGCTAATGAGGAATAAAAAAATATTCTGGACTCCTATCGGTCTAGAATCTTTGAGAGAATGTCAAGTATTTATCCTCAAACATTGGAATAATAAAGTTTTAGAACATTTTTTATCCTTAATTGATAAAAGAGTAGATCAACTTAAATTGAATTCTAAATTAGCTCCAACCATAGGCTCAACTCAATATCGAAAACTAGTAATCCATAAGAATATCTCAATCTTTTATATAGAAGACTCTGATATAATCAAAATCCTATTGATATGGGATAATAGACAAGACCCAAAAATGTTGAAAGATAAACTAATAAATTTTTAATAATTAAGTATTCATGATTTGTGGAAAGTCTTATGTATTGAAGTAATAGAAAAGTATTGTAGAGCCAAAGTGACTTACAGTTATATAAGATAATGCACTAGGTTAACATTTGACAAAAAGGATTAGGCATTTAGTCTTTTATTAAACATCTTTGACCACTATGAAAAAGTTAAATAATATGGATAGACGTTCTTTTATTGAAACAGCAGGTAAAGGAGCTGCTGTTGTAAGCCTAACTCCATTAGCTCTGAGTAGTTGTACTGAAACCACTAAAAATCAAAAACCTATGTTTGTACACCATGTATATTTTTGGTTACATGAACCTGAAAACCCTGAAGTTAGAAAAGCCTTTCAAAAAGGTTTAGAAGAACTTGTTACTATTGAGACTATAAAGTCAAAACATTTAGGTATACCTGCTAAAACGGATAGAGATGTAATTGATAGCTCTTATTCCTATTCTTTACTGCTTATGTTTGACAATAAAGAAGATCAAGATATTTATCAAACACACCCAACTCACCTTAAATTTATTGAGGAGAACCAACAGTACTGGGAAAAAGTAGTGGTTTACGATTCAGTAGACTATTAATCATTTATAGTGTTAAAAATTTATTAATGGCTGCTAATTTTAGCAGCCTTTTTGTGTTATTTCACAATTTATTTTTGTGCTTTTCTAAATT
>JAOUKH010000098.1 GCA_029882685.1 Cyclobacteriaceae bacterium | reverse complement strand
TGTCTTTTCCTTAAAATAGTCTTTTATTTTTTCGTTCGATATTTTAAAATCTACATTAGCACGACCGTAATTACTATCAGTTTTAATAAACACTTTAGCATCGGCTAACTCAGACAACAACCCCTGATCTATCAAGTAATCATTAATAATCACAGCTGACAGAGACTCCCCAAAACTGAGAATTTTGTCTTTAGTTTTATTACTAAGTTCATGAATCAGGAATACACCTCTACAGATATCTTCCAATTCATTGAGTAGCATTTTGATTTTACTGAGTGTATTTCCTTGAGTTTTAACAGATAACAACTCCTTTGCTGTATTTAAGTGTGTTTTTTCAATTTCTTTGAACATACTCAAATACGCTGCATCTCCATTAGCTGCCATATCACTACTTCCTATGAGCTGGTTAGTAATACCACCTAATGCTGATACTACTACTATAAGAGACGAATTAGTATGTTTTTCTTGTATTATATCCTTTACTATAGATATGTTTTTTGCAGAAGCAACTGAAGTACCTCCAAATTTAATGACTTGCATAATTATAATTACCTAATAAATTAGATTAATGAACCTAGAAAAAAGTAGTTGTTTGTTT
Organism: Cyclobacteriaceae bacterium; assembly: GCA_029882685.1. Lineage (GTDB taxonomy): Bacteria > Bacteroidota > Bacteroidia > Cytophagales > Cyclobacteriaceae > JAOUKH01. Next base: position 12,231 of record JAOUKH010000098.1, on the reverse strand, counting down.
GGCCGTTGCCTAGTGGCGATATATTAATATTAACCCCGCTATGGGGTAATAATAATGGTAGTAGTGATAGTAATAATACAACCAAACCCTGAAATTATAGGGGTTAATAAAGCGTTATATGTTATATTGTTACTCACTTATGATAAAGCACTTTGCATTAAGCTGTAAAATTAAAGGATAATTTGTTTTAGAAAAATTTAATGCAGAATTAAATCTTAATTAATTCAATACAAACAATCGTCCACTATATTAGACTGTCTATAAAAATAATAGGCAAAAACTAAATTATTAATATTTCCATTAACAGTATATATTTACTGACATTAACAAAATAACATCTTGTCAATCTATTCCAAAACAATATATAATCGATGAATAAAATTAACAGAAGACAAATGCTCACCACCTCTACAGGTGTTCTAGGAGCATCATTATTTAGTTTACCTTCATATGGCTTTAGAAGCAATAAACATGAAACCGAAGGCAAAATGAAAATTATGATTGTAGGAGGTCATCCTGATGATCCTGAAAGTGGTTGTGGAGGAACTATTTGTAAACTAACCGCTGCTGGGCATGAAGTTGTTAATGTTTACATAACAAGAGGTGAAGCAGGGATAAAGGGGGAAACACATGAAAATGCAGCAAAAATACGATCTACTGAAGTTGATGAAGCATGTAAAATATCTAAAGCCCGACCTTATTTTTTCGGACAAGTTGATGGAGACACCAACATTAATAGAAATGAGTTCAATAAAATGGCGCAGTTGATTGAAAAGGAAAACCCTTCTATTGTAATGACACATTGGCCCATAGACACACATCCAGACCATCGTGCAGCTTTTAACTTAGTTTATAACACATGGAATTTGTTTAGATCGAATGAAAATAAGGCATTTGATCTGTATTATTTTGAAGTACTCACTGGATCGCAAACACAAAATTTCAACCCTACGCATTATGTCGACATCACAGATACTGCAACATTAAAAAAAGAAGCTATTATGAAGCATGTTAGTCAAAATCCTGAAGAATGGTACGGTCATCATGAGAAAATGTCTGAGTTTAGAGGACTGGAATCAGGATCGAACTTCAAATATGCTGAGGCATTTGCAAAGCAAGGCATAAGTGGCATACAGTAAGTCACAGAATAAACCATCATATACCCAGTGTATTAATAACTTTCATAAAAAGATCATTAATATCATCTGTTCTTTAAAACAAAATTTATTGGTAATACCATTCTCACTCTTACATTTTTACCTCGTTGTTTACCTGAAATCCAATTTGGTGCTTTTTTTAAAACTCTAATTGCTTCTTCATCACAACCTAACCCTACTCCTTTTACTATTTCAAAATCGCTCAGACTACCATCCTTATTAACTACAAACATAACAAAAACCTTCCCTCCCATTTGTGCCCTTAAAGCAGCTTTTGGATAATTAATTTCATTTGCTACAAATTCATAAAAAGCAGATAATCCACCAACAGGTTGAGGAGAGCTTTCAACAATAAGAAAAATATCATCTGCCTCCTCTTCATTTACCTTATCAATCTCATCATAGTTCACTTCCTGAATTACCATTTCTTCATTAGTTTCTATATCAAAATCAATCTCTACCTCTTCTTCTATTTCTTCATACTTAGGAATTTCTATAATGCTAACTGCCATTTTTTTCGGTGGAGGTGGAGGTGGCTGAACTGTAATGGGTATGTCCAAAAATTCATCAGTATTGGTTTCTATCACATTTAATGAAATTCTATTTACAGAATCATAAGTTTTCCATTCAAATGCTAAAACAACAACAATCATTGCAATTAAAAACCCTAGCGAACGGAACAAGAAAACACGAGCTTTTTCTAACTTATTGTTAGACTTTTTAGCTAAAGTAATTGACTCAATTAATTTCCTGAAAAGTTTTTTTTCGCCTTTATTTAATAGAATTTTATGAGAAAAATGTTTTCCGAAATTTAGCTGTGAGTTGTCTGAGAAAAAATTAGAAGTAAACATCTCATAATAATTTAACAACATAAATTTTATGAATATTTATTGCATTTATTATGATTCTACTCAACGAAATTAATGACTATAATCATTACGAATTACTATCAAAAAATGGAACTTTTTATACTTCCTCCAGAATTAATAATTCAGAGGCTACCAAGTCATAAATACTAAGTATAAATTTTCAGAAATTGGAATACTAATAGGTTTAGAGATCTATTGAATGATGTGTTTTAATAGTTAAACACTTTATATTTTAAACAAAAATATTAAATTTATATATGGATAATTCAACTGAAGACGTAACGCTCATTACAGCTTTTATAAATGATGTGATAGAACTATATGACTCTAGAAATAGCTTTCAATCTAAACTAAAAGAGATAGCTTCAGGTTATGATTTGTCAGATCCTATGAATCATGTACCAATTCAAGTGTACAATGATATGTGTGCAAAAATTGAGAATGAAATTGGTCTGATAAATACTAAACGACTTGGAAGAAAAATTGGTGAGAGGGCCTATAAAACTATGTTAAAAATGGAATTGATCACTGAAAATTGTGAGCCAATTGAAATGATGGAAGCTTTAAAAGAGGTAGCATCAGTAGTTATTATTGATCCAAAAAAAAGAGGTTGGGAAATTACAGATAAAGGTGAGAACTATATTATCATGAGAAGGACACAGACTTTCAATCGATCTTTACAATTTGGAATACTAGATGAATTAATTAGAAAAACATTTGTATATAACCCTGTTATTACTTACTACAAATCCATAGAAAAGGGTGACGAATATGATGAATATAAAATAAGCTGGACTAAAGCATAATTTATTTTACTAAAAAATTACTTCGGTAACCTGTTTTTCAACCTAAATCCTCTTCATCATCACTAAAATCTTTTAAAGAAAACATACTACTAAGCAAATCTTTAAACTTCATTCCTCTTTCTAATTGATGTTTACTCAGCAAACTATATTCAGCTAGTCCATATAGCGCAAACTCCATCATAAAATATTGCGTATCCACATCTATTTTTGGTTGATTATTTTTAATCAATTCTGACAAATCTGGCACACTTTTTAAAGTGCTCTTATAATCATTATTACTCAAATCATATAACAAGTCCAGCATATTGCCCTTTCCAAACCAATCTGTAATTGTGGTATAAGGATTTGGTTTACCCTTTAACTTGCGTACTTCATCAGGATTTGGGAAATAATTCAAAAACTGCGTACGTATTGCTTTTCCTATCAAATTTTGGGCTACAATTCCAGCTCCCTCCTGCTCTCCTTCATATACCAATTCTATCTTTCCAGTAATAGCAGGAATTGCTCCAATAAAATCTCCTATTCTAATTTGAGTAACCTTCTCTTTATTAATTAAGCTCCTACGTTCGGCAGCACTTATTAAATTTTCATAAGCTGCAATAGTTAATCGTGCAGAAACACCACTTTTAGGATCAACATATTCACTTTCTCTAGCTTCTATAGCAATTTGTTCTATTAAGTCTTTTGCTAGGCTAAACTGATTAATTTTTTCATTCTGCTCAACTTTAATATTTGCCTCCTGTTCAGTGATCTTCTTCCCTATTTCAATAGATTTAGGATAATGTGTTATAATCTGACTATCAATTCTGTCTTTTAAAGGAGTCACAATACTTCCTCTATTCGTATAATCTTCAGGATTGGCAGTAAATACAAACTGAATATCCAAAGGTAACCTAAGTTTGAAACCACGAATTTGAATATCTCCTTCTTGCAAAATATTAAATAATGCTACCTGAATACGAGCTTGTAAGTCAGGTAATTCATTGATTACAAAAATACTTCTATGCGACCGTGGAATTAATCCATAATGGATAACTCGTTCATCAGAATAAGGAAGTTTTAAACTAGCCGCTTTTATAGGGTCAATATCTCCGATTAGATCAGCAATAGAAACATCGGGTGTTGCTAATTTTTCTGTATAGCGCTCATCTCGATTCATCCACCTGATCTGCGTTTCATCACCATGTTGGTCAATTTCATCTATCGAAAATCTGGAAATAGGGTTGAGAGGATCATCATTCAAGGGGGAACCTTTCACTACTGGGATATATTCATCCAATAGATTTACCATCATCCTCGCCATCTTAGTTTTGGCTTGTCCTCTTAATCCTAAAAAATTAATATTATGTCTTGAAAGAATAGCTCTTTCCACATCGGGAATTACTGTATCCTCGTAACCATAAATGCCTTCAAACACTTGTTCTCCTTTTTCTAACTTGCTAATTAGGTTTTCCCTAAGTTCTTCTTTTATACCTTTTGATCGATATCCTGCTACTTTCAATTTTCCTAATGTATCAATCTGCAAAAGCGTTGTTACTGGAATTTGTTTATAATCCATATAGTCAATATTTCTTTCTTCTGTTATTTTTATAATCCTCAAACACTAGATGACCTAATCCTTGCAAACTACTATAATAAGCACTTCCATTATTAGCTTCAGTAAAATCTTTTACGAATTCCTTTAAATATGGGTCTGAAGCAATCATAAACGTAGTGATTGGAATATTTATTTTTTTGCATTGAGTTGCTAGATTCAATGTTTTATTTAGGATTTTAGGATCAAGACCAAAACTATTTTTATAATATTTAATACCTACTTTCATACATGTAGGTTTACCATCAGTAATCATAAAAATTTGCTTGTTCTTATTTTTCCTCCTTCTTAATAAATCCATGGCTAGTTCCAAACCTGCAATTGTATTGGTATGATATGGCCCTACTTGTAGAAAAGGTAAATCTTTTACAGTAATCTGCCATGCATCATTCCCAAACACAATAATATCGAGCGTATCTTTTTTGTATTTTCTACTAATAAGCTCAGCAAGTGCCATCCCTACTTTTTTAGCTGGTGTTATTCTATCTTCACCATACAATATCATAGAATGACTAATGTCAATCATCAAAACGGTTGAAGTTTGTGTTTTATACTCGCTTTCTACTATTTCTAAGTCATCCTCTGCTAACTTAAAATCTCCTAAACCGTGATTTATCTGTGCATTTCGGATTGAATCAGTTATAGAAATTTGATCAATGCTATCACCAAATTCAAATTGTCTTCGATCTGTTCCCTGTTCATCTCCTTGCCCTTTATAATTGGTGTTATGCTGCCCTTTACCAGATTTTTTGAGCTTACCAAAAATTTCCTCCAAAGCATTTTTACGAATTTGTTGTTCACCTTTTGCAGTTACTCTAATTTGTCCTGTTTGATTATCTTCAGACAAGTATCCTTTAGCCTTTAATTCATCGATAAAATCACCAATGCCATAATCACTATTCGTAATATTGTGCTGCTTATCAATATTGGTAAGCCATGATAAAGCTTCTTTCACATCACCACCAGTTATAGTTACCAACTCCAAGAAAATTTTGAGCAAATTTTCAAAGTCACCTTTTTGAAGTGCTTTTTCAGGAATATATTCAGTGAAACGCTGACCAATCATAGTTTGCTAAATTAATAAGAATAAACTCATGATTGAATAGAATAGTTACGAATTGAAAAACTAACATGAAAGAATAATGACTTTAGTACTGCTTAACTTATTGTTACCACACAATATAATAACTACTTCATTTGTATGAATATTTCGAATATTATTAGTTAAATCATTAAAAACTAGCACTATATGAGTCAATTATATGTCTCATAATTTATTCACAAAGACACTAATTATTCAAAACCTTTTGATATTTTTGAAAAATTTTTTTTCAGTTTTTAAGTTTCTAATAATTAAAAATAGAAAAAGTTATATATCCTTATTGTAGGAAGGGAAACCAATGAAAAATAGTGGTTTACTATATATAAATCTATGAGATACAAAGTCTATTTTTTTAAATGCAACAACAAAATATTGGGAATAAGCATGGTTACTAATACAGGAAAACCTATCTCGGAATTAGTTTTAGGAAAATCTACACATGTAGATTAATCTGCATTATCTATAAAACGCTTCAATTGATATTTATGAAAATGAAACTTCACCAATTTGACCTCAAACTAAAGCATACTTTTAAGATTGCTTACAATGAGCGTAATACTCAAAAGACACTGGTAGTTGAATTAAATAATGGTAGCCATAGTGGTTTTGGTGAAGCCACTTCCAATTTTTACTATGGCAATACTATAGAAGCAATGGTTGATATTCTTGAGAAGAATCGACAAAAAATAGAAGAATATAATGGTGAAAATCCTGAAGAATTTTGGGAAATCATGAATCCATTACTATCAAAAAATTCCTTTGCACAATGTGCATTAGATATTGCGATTCATGACTTATACGGTAAAACAAAAGGAAAACCATTGTATAAAATTTGGAATTCACAACTTCAAAACATTCCTAAAACTATTCCTATCTCCAACTATACTATCGGTATAGATAGTATAGAAAATATGGTGAAAAAAATGCAAGAATTCCCCTGGCCTATCTACAAAATAAAGCTAGGTACAAATGAAGACCTAGATATAATAAGAGAACTTAGAAAATATACTGATGCAATATTTAGAGTTGATGCTAACTGTGCATGGGGAGTTGACGAAACCATATTTAATTCGAAAGAACTAAAAAAATATAATGTTCAGTTTATAGAACAACCACTACAGGCAGATGACTGGGAAGGAATGAAAGAAATATACCAAAAAAGTGAATTGCCACTATTTGCAGATGAAAGTTGCGTTACAGAAGATTCAATTGAGAAATGTCAAAATCATTTTCATGGCGTGAATATCAAACTCATGAAATGCGGAGGACTTACTCCTGCACGAAGAATGATAAAAAAGGCGAAAGATTTAGACATGAAAGTAATGATCGGCTGTATGACAGAGTCTTCAGTAGGTATTTCTGCCATATCTCAATTACTTCCTGAAATAGATGAAGTAGATATGGATGGTTCTTCTTTATTAGAAAAAGATATAGCTAAAGGACCAAGCTTAGTTAATGGAAAAATAATTATGTCTAAAGAAAATGGTACTGGAGTAGTTTTTCAAGGGCTAGATAATGAAAAAGTATTATGATAAACACTCCCTTTTACTATTACGATTTGAATTTGTTAGACAAAACACTTCAATCTATAGATACAAATATTAAAGGAAACCCATTCAAAGTTCATTATGCGCTAAAAGCAAATGCTGAGGAAAAAATTCTTAAAATCATCAGTGATCATGGGTTTGGTGCTGATTGTGTTAGCGGAAATGAAATAAATAAAGCCTTAGAATGTGGGTTTAATCACAATGAAGTTGTACTGGCGGGTGTTGGTAAATCAGATAATGAAATTCGTACTGCCATCGATAATAACATTCATAGTATCAACTGTGAGTCAATTGAGGAGATAAGGGTAATTGCTGAAATAGCTCAAAAAGAAGTTAATATAGCATTACGTATTAACCCCAATATTAATGCTAATACTCATCCTTCTATAACTACTGGTACTTCCAAAGATAAATTTGGTATTCCCACACAGAATTTATGGGAAGCTATTGAAGAAATTAAAAAGTACCCAAATCTTAACTTTATTGGATTGCACTTTCATTTGGGTTCACAAATAACAGACATGCTTCCATTTAAGAAATTGAGTGATGAAGTTAACTCTATTCAGTCCTATTTAATTTCGAAAGAAATTAAATTACCACACCTAAATATGGGGGGAGGTATTGGTATTGATTACAACTCCCCTAAAGATAATCCAATACCAAATTTTGAAGATTACTTCAATGTTTTTAAAACACATCTAAATGTTCTCGAAAATCAAACAGTACATTTTGAGTTAGGAAGATCTATTATTGGACAGTCTGGAAGTTTAATTTCAAAGGTGCTGTATGTTAAAAATGGTGCAAATATAAAATTTGCAATTATTGATGCAGGTATGACGGATTTGATACGACCAGCATTGTATAATTCTTTTCATGCGATAGAAAATATTTCATCTGATCGAGGAAATGAAACCTATCAAGTTGTTGGTCCTATTTGTGAAAGCACTGATACTTTTGGGAATGCATTATTAACAGATACTAATAGAGGAGATTATTTAAAAATATTTTCTGCTGGAGCATACGGACAAGTACTAAGTTCCAATTATAATTTAAGAGATTCTCCAAAGTCTATTTATTCTGACCAATATCAGCTAGATGAAATTTTGTTAGAACAGAATGAAAGAAAATCTAAAAACAAACACATGTAGGAAAAAGGTATTTGTTGTCACTTTCAAGCTAAATTAGAACCCTCATTAATAAACCGTAATGATCAAGACAAACTCTCTGATAAACCCTGTATCCTTATTTTTAGTGGTTATTACGATCATTTTAGTAGTATCTTGTAATTCTCCAAAAACCAAAGAATCAACAAATCAACCTAATGTAATACTCATATTAACTGATGATCAAGGGTGGGGAGATTTAAGCTTAAATGGAAACCCTGACTTAAGTACACCTAACATTGATAGCCTCGCTCAAAATGGAGCCATGTTCGATAGATTTTTTGTCAGTCCTGTATGTTCTCCAACTAGGGCTGAAATATTAACTGGAAGATATCATGTCAGAGGAGGAGTATATTCGACATCAGCAGGAGGTGAAAGGTTGGATTTAGACGAGACTACCATAGCAGATATTTTCAAACAAAATGGATACAAAACAGCCGCTTATGGCAAATGGCATAATGGAATGCAGTATCCTTACCACCCTAATGCACGGGGCTTTGATGATTTTTATGGATTTTGTTCTGGACATTGGGGTAATTATTTCAGCCCTGTATTAGAGCATAATGGAAAGTTGGTTAAAGGGAATGGTTTTTTACCAGATGATTTGACCAATCATGCGGTCAATTTTATTGACACAAATAAAGACAACCCGTTTTTTCTATATCTTCCTTTTAATACTCCTCATAGCCCTATGCAAGTGCCTGATAAGTGGTGGGATAAGTTCAAATTTAAAGAACCACAAAACAACCATCGATATAAGGAAAAGGAAAACACAGAACACACCAAAGCAGCTTATGCTATGTGTGAAAATATTGATTGGAACGTAGGTAAGATTGTTAATAAAATTAAGGAACTAGAACTGGAAGAAAATACTATCATTATATATCTTTCAGATAATGGCCCAAATGGCTGGAGGTGGAATGGTGGTATGGAAGGGGTGAAAGGATCAACTAATGAAGGAGGTGTCCGTTCTCCACTCATTATTCAATGGTCAGGAAAAATCGAAGCAGGAAAAATAGTAAAACCTATAGCTTCTGCTATAGATTTGCTTCCCACACTTACCGATTTAACTGGTATTTCCTCGAATTCGAATAAGTCAATAGATGGTAAAAGTCTAAAACCATTGCTATTGGAGAAAAATGCAAATTGGGAAGAGCGATTTATCGTAAACCATTGGAGAAATAAAACCAGTATTCGCAATCAACAATTCCGGATAGATGATCAAAATAAACTTTTTGATATGATAAGTGATCCCAGTCAAAAAGAAGATATAGCTAGTAAGTATCCTGATATTTTAGAAGAAATGGTACAGTATAAAAAACAGTGGGAAAAAGAAGTACTAATCGAACTTCCAGAAAAGGATATACGAACTTTCCCTGTCGGTCACCCTGATTTTAAATACACCCAAATTCCAGCACGTGATGGAACAGCACATGGAAACATTAAAAGATCAAATCGTTGGCCAAATTCTTCTTTCTTTACCAATTGGACGAGTGTACAAGATAGTATTACTTGGGAAATTGAAGTGTTGGAAGAAGGAGATTATGAGGCTATAGTATATTACACATGTAGCGAAGAAGATATTGGATCAACAATCGAACTGAATTTTGGCACTAATTCTGTTAAAGAAAAAATATCTGTACCACATGACCCTCCATTAATTGGCTCAGAAAAGGACAGAGTAGTAAGACAAGAATCTTATGTGAAAGATTTTATCCCTTTAAATATGGGCATTCTTAAATTGAAAAAGGGAACAGGTACACTAGCTTTAAAATCGCTAAATGTAAAGGGTAATCAAGTAATGGACTTTAGATTGATTATGCTTAATAGAATTTAAGGGTAAAATCTTTTAGAACTGAATATAGTAACAATACACCAATAAAAGAATTGAATATTATGCCAAAAAATAGAGGTTGTATTTCTGATTATTCATCATTTAGCTCTAAAACTTTATAATCATGCTGACTGTAACCGATCTGCTTGTGAAACTTTGTTCCTGTATTCCTGAGGAGAGCACTTTTCAAATTTCTTGAATACAGTAGAAAAATATTGACTTGTAGCAAAACCGCATGTATATGCTACTTGGGCAGAATTCATTTGTGGTTTCTCTTTTAATATTTTTTTAGCCCATTCAATACGTTTTTTAGTAAGAAATTGCATAGGGGTAAGATTTGTTAATTGTCTACAATGGTGAGTAAAACGTGTTACTCCTAACCCTGCAGAGTTTGCCATTTTCTCAATCGTCCAAGGGTGATCCAAGTTTGAAGATAACTCTTCAATAAATTGACTAGCCGAACGCAAACTATCAGTCAGCGATTCATTCAATTCCATCTGTCCTCTTTCTAACATCTCCAAAGTTAGAATTAGCAATTCATTGACTAATAATCTGATTTTAGATGCTGAAGAACCATTCACATCTTTATGTAGAGTTTGTCCAATTTGCTTAAAACAATCTTTAATCTCAGGAGTAGCTTTCCAAACAGGTTGATCATTTTGACGAAAAAATAATGTCAATCGCTGCAAATCCTTATCGGATAGTATAATCCAATCTGGCCACGTCCAATGTTGGTGTGGTCGCCTTACACCTACATCCAATATTACCCAATAAAATTTTCCCACCCCAACATTGGGGTTTCCTACACGGTGTTGTTGCCAAGGTCTAGTTACAGTAAAATCTCCTGGTAACAAATCCACCTCATTATTTTCAGCAGCATAAGGCATCATCCCTGACTCCAGAAAATGAAATTCAATACCTTCATTTCGATGCCAATCCAACCCCCAATCCTGAGTTTCACTACTACTCCAATAGCCAATTGTATTTAACCCTATGGTATCATCAGTAAGTCTATCTCCTGGATATGAGTGCCTTGCTAACGCTTTAAAATCTACTTTACCTCTTTCAATTGCATCTACTAAAGATAAACAAGTATCCGCCTTAAATATTGACCCATTTTCACCTTTAAAGAGAATAGTTTGCTGTTTAATTTTGTTCATTGAAATATTTTAAACATAATGCATTCTATAAAGAAGTATCTTACTACCTTTTATGAAATAAAAAACACATTCTTTTGAATTAGTGTGAACAAAATTATACAAATTTATTGATCAATAGAAAACTTAACATTTATGACCTCTAAAAACCGACTCTTTATCGCCAGTTGTCTGGCACTAATTACTACTTCAATGACATTTGCCATTCGCGCTAAACTAGAAGGAGTGTTTATGTCTGACTATAGTTTAACTAGTGAAGAAATTGGATTCGCCTTTGGACCAGCTTTTTGGGGATTTACACTAGCCATGATTATCGGAGGACCTTTGGTAGATTATTTTGGGATGAAAAAAATTCTAAATCTTGCTATGTTAGGTCATGTCACTGGAATTATTGTAACCTTACTAGCACGAGATTTTTGGATGTTATTTGCAGGAACTGCATTAATTGGAATAGGAAATGGTATGGTAGAAGCAGCTTGTAACCCATTAGTTGCTACTCTATTTCCCGAAGAAAAAACCAAAATGCTAAATCGCTTTCACGTTTGGTTTCCACTGGGTATAGTAATTGGAAGTGTTTTAGGATATTTAATAGTCGATACCTTAGGTCTTAGCTGGATGGTATTAGTTGGTACTTTATTTATTCCACTTTTCGGTTATGTGTTTATGTTTTTTGGGAAAGAGCTTCCTCAAACAGAGCGTGTCAGCATGGGTGTATCAAATACTGATATGTACAAAGCAGTTATTTCACCACTCTTTCTTTTTATAGCACTCAGTATGATGCTAACGGCTGCTACAGAGTTAGGAACTGGTCAACGAATTGACTCTCTTTTAGGAGCATCAGGGACTTCTCCTCTACTTATATTAGCTTTTGTAAACGGTATAATGGCATTAGGACGATTATTTGCGGGTAGCTTAGTACACAAACTCAGTATTACCAAACTATTACTGTTTTCTGCTATATTCTCCTTTTTAGGGCTTATGTGGTTAAGCGTGGCTACAGGT
>JAOUKH010000097.1 GCA_029882685.1 Cyclobacteriaceae bacterium | reverse complement strand
TAGTGATAAAACAAAGTAGGCTAAACTAAAAATTATGGAAAATCGTTACTTTTACAATAATCAAAGATCAAAGTTATGGATATACATGTAGAGAAGCTCTTTTTGATAGAACAGATAGCCAAGGTACAGGATGTTGAAATAATTAACCAGATAAAACGAATATTGGGTAAAATGAATGACCCGATTGTAGGTTATTCTACCAATGATACACCAATCACAAGAAAGCAACTCATAAAACGCATAGATGCAGCAGAGAAGCGAATAGCTAGAGGAGAGTTTACTACTCAGGAGGATTTAGAGAAGGAGGCAGCAAACTGGTAATGAACAAGTATAAAGTAATTTGGGATACTTATGCTAAAGCATCCCTGAAATCTATTGTAGAGTATATCAAAGAAGACTCTCCTTTAGCAGCTCAAAAAGTTAAGAATGAACTTCTAAGAATTAGCAAATAGCTTAAAGGAAAAACCCAGTCGATTTTCTCAAGAACCTTATTTAGAGGATAGAAAAGGTAACTATCGTTCTGTTAGTAAATGGTATTACAAAATTATTTACAAAGTAACTGAATCAGAAGTTCATATACTCGATGTGTTTCATACCAGTAAAGACCCATCAGAGATAGAAGATTTGGGTTAAAAAAGTAGGTGTATATACTCACTAGCATTTTTCTAAAAATGGATAAACTAGTTTCAGGAAATTATAAGATATTGAAACTTTAATATGGCTACTTTTATCACATTCTATATAGCAATATCAAACTATTGAAAAAGTTTAATATATACGAAACTCTTCGAAATTCAGCTAATGAATTCCCTAACCAAATTGCAGTAGTGGATGAATTTGGTGAAATCACCTATAATGAACTCTTTCAAGAAACTGAAAAACTGATACAGTGGTTTCAAAATAAAGGAGTGAAAGAGGGGATAGGAGTAGGTATAATAACTGGAAACAATAGACATTTCATTATTTGCCTTTATGCTATCGTAGCTTGTAATGCCATAGCTATGCCAATTTCATCCAAACAAAAACCATATGAAATTGAATTGGCAGTTAAAGAAGGGCAAATTCATTTTATTGTAGGTGATGTGAAAGACTTGGTTGCGCTAGGCGATTCTAAAATCGAAAAAATAAGTTCGGAACCTACTCTTTATTTTAATAAAACGTCATTAAGTAACACAAAACGCATAGCTGAATTTATTGACAGCCCTGCTTTTATTCGATTTACATCAGGAACAACAGGTAAAGCGAAAGGGGTAATTATTTCTCATGTTTCGGTACTTGAACGTATCAATGCTGCTAATGAATCACTAAAAATCACGAGTGATGATAAGATACTTTGGGTACTTTCAATGGCTTACCATTTTGTAGTTTCTATAGTTCTATATATAAAAAATGGAGCTACAATTATTGTAAATAATGACTTTATGGCTGAAGAAATTATTGCATCAATCCAGAAATACTCAGCTACCTTTTTCTATGGTTCACCCATGCATATTTCGATGTTGGCAGCTAGTAAAACCAAAGTTATGTTACCTACTTTGAGAACAGTAATATCTACAACTACAGGTGTATCGGCTTCCGTGTGTGTTGATTTTTACAATAGGTATAAAATACCTGTTCGTCAGGCATTTGGTATAATTGAGGTTGGCTTGCCAATAATAAATTCTGATTCCTCTAATAATCCTGAAGCCGTAGGTTTTGCCCTTCCTGCATATCGTGTGGCTATTATGGATGAAAATTTTAAACCCTTAGAGAATAATAAATTAGGATTGCTATGTGTAAGTGGTCCAGGGATGTTTGACGGATATTTATCACCCCCAACTAAAAGAGAAAAAGTATTGAAAAATGGATGGTTTATTACAGGTGATATAGCAGTGATGAACGATAATGGACTAATTACGATTAAAGGTCGGAAAAAGAATGTTATCAATGTGCAAGGAAATAAGGTTTTTCCAAATGAAGTAGAGGAAGTGATTAATTGTTTTGATGGTGTAATAAAGTCAAAAGCATATGCTAGTAAACACTTATTGCTGGGAGAGGTGGTAGCTGTAGATATTGAAAGTAGAAAGTCATTGGATAAAGAAGAGGTGATAAGTTTTTGCCGCAAATCATTATCAAGTTTTAAACTTCCTCAAATCATAAATTTTGTTGATGAAATAAAGATGACAGATAGTGGGAAGATAAAAAGGTGAGTAATATAGATCACTGGTTATACTTATATCAGTTTGTATAGAAATAACCTGATTAATAGTTCAAATTAATTCTTTAACCTGTAAAGGGTAACATTGAATCGAACTGGGTGAATGGTTGTTATTTCTCTAACAATAACAATGTTTGGATCGTTAGGGTCTTTAAGTAATACCCACGACCCAACAGGTGCTTTATTCATAGCTTCATCGCAAGATGTAGGTGGTGGTTGTTGACCTGGTGGTTTATTTGGATACCATACTTTACAAGAACCTTGAGGAGGTAAGTGCCCTGGAGGAATTCGTGATTGGTCAAATGGTCGGATCGTAGTAACAGGAGCAGAGGGAGGTGAAGTAATTCCACCACTCCCTGCTTGAATAGTAATTCCTAAAGAAGCACAGTTCGTCATCATCGCAGTTATAACGATAAATAAAACTAGTCTTACACCATGATAGCTCATACTATTCTTACTTAAGGCAAATTCTCATTATCTAAAAGTACTGCCGTACTACTTGGTACAGATACAATCGTGCCATTAAATTTATTCCTTAATAGTGAAATTGTATTTCCTGAAATTTCAGCATTGTTAAATTCACAAAAAGCAGCTGAATATCCATTTGCATTTACCTTTGTAATATTGTTAACAGTTACTCCTCTCATTCTAACATCACCTCCATTTACCGTTAATGTGCCATTAATAATTGAAGTAGAACCTTCTATTTCATCCCATGCTCCGAAAAGTAAAACACCTCTAGAACTAATAAGAACATCTCCTTCATAGACCCCTGGCTCCATAAATATTATCACATTATCTTCTTTAGCAGCTGCATTAAGATCATCTCCAGGTTTAACAGTTACCACAGTACCTCCAATAGGGTATCGAACAGCAGGGATAATTTGTGTAGCACCACTATCAGCATAAGATACTACTACATCGTACAATTCCTTATCCTGTATTACATTAAGATCAATGAAACCAGATGAAAAATTTAAAGGAATTATTCCTGTGGGTAGTCCATTAATAACTGCTAACCCAGTTGCATCTGTTGTTACAGTACCTAAATTATCCACAGATATAGTTACTCCTTCACGAGCTGTGCCAGACTGTACAGTAGTTGTTGACCCTTGATTGATAATAGGGTTAACAATGACAACAGCTGATGTAATAGTGCCAAAATTAGACCCTCCAGCATCTGGGGTAATTATTTGTTCATCGTCTTTGTTACATGAAAAAAATGATAATAATATGCTTGCAAAGATTAACCTTGTTAATTTCATTTTAGTATATTTTTGAATTGAAACTTAAAAGTAAAGTTACAGTTTATAGCTAGTTGATATGATATAATTTATATCATAACATTACACGTTAATAACAATGCTAAAAACGACTGGCACATTCCTTTATAATTTTGACACTTACAAACTGATTATCGGATACCCATATTCCTCAAAAACAAACTTCCATTTTTCGTTAATTGCTTTTGTTGCTTTTTCTGACAATCTAGAGTGGGTGTTTGGTTGGTAGTTTTTAATGCTTTTAATTTCTTCTCTAATATTTGGTTGGGCATTTTCAAATTTATCCAATTTTAAATGTAGGTAAGCCTTTCTTAGTTGTTCTTCAGGATTCGATATAAAATCATCGTAACTTATTTCAAATAATTGATTTTTATCAATCTCATTTTTGTCAACTATAAATTTTTCATGAATTGCTTTATAAGAGTATAAAATAAAGTCTTCCATAAATTGATTACTTACCTTATGGAAACTTAATATGGGCAATATTTTCTCATATAGTCCTACGTTAGATTGATATACATCATATGGATTACGATGTATGTGAATAAACTTGGCGTTGGGATAAAGCTCAAGAATTTCTTTTAGTCTCCCAGTGTTTGCAGGGCTTTTTAATAGTAATTGTTTACCATTATTCTTCAGTGTTAATTTTTGAATAAAATAATGGAAGTTCGTTTTCCACTGTTGCTTACTCTTCTTGTTATTACTTTTGAATAATACATTTTCATCAACTATTTTCTTAAAATATTTAGGAAAATAAAAACCATGGACAAAAGAATTTAAACAGATGTTCCCCATTGCAAATTCTTCTTCCTTAGGCAGTTTGGCCCCAGCCTTAACATTGTCCTGAGGACGTGTTGCAGGCATAAACTTGTCCAATATTTTCTCAGTAATGTTGCTAGCAGTAAGCATTACATGTGGAGTTAAGGCATCATTTGTGCTGCAATAGGCAAACTGAGAATCTTTACTAAGTACATAATGTAAATAGGTCGTTCCACTTCGTGGGTGACCCAAAATAAAAATCGGTGGTTTAAGTTTAGTAGCTTTTATTTTTTTATGATAATAAAGGTGTTCAAAAAGTTGAAAAGGAATATTAAAAAAAGAAATGAGTGTGATTGATAATCCTTTTAATAAGAAAGGAAACCCAATAGCAAAATGATGTTTTACTAAAAGTTTAACCCAAGTACTAAAATTTATACCTAAAACGGTATGTTTGAAAATAGATAAGTAGTTATTAAACTTGTATTTTATTTGCATATTGCTGCACAATCTTTTACTTATATCAACAAATTTAAAGACAAAACCGTCAATAGTTGAATGATAAGAATGTTAAATGTAGTGAGTTTTATGATTAACCATATTACCACCTGCTTATTGTTGGTAATACCGCAGTTAATACTAGCACAATCCATTGATATTAGAGGTCATGTAAAAGAAAAAGGGTTCAATGAACCTGTTCCATTTGTACATATTTTTTTTAAAGGCACACAACAAGGTACTACTACCAATTTAGAAGGTGATTTTATATTGAAAATAAAAAATGGAGATCTGCCTTCTGATACGCTAATAATTTCATCTATAGGGTATAAAACTAAACGAATACATGTTGTAACTGATAGTAGGTTAAGCATAGAACTAGAACCTGAGTTGACACTAATTGATGAAGTGGTGATTACAGCAGGGGAGAACCCTGCCTTTGCCATGATGGAAAAAATTATTTCAAAAAAAAAGAAAAACAACCCTTATAATCATGACAGCTACAGTTGTAATGAATATTCAAAAATTCGTTTCGATTTAAATCATTTCACCGAAAAAATTAAGGAAAATTATTTATTAAAACCTTTTGATTATATCTGGGATAATGTAGATACAACTTCTGATGGTGTGACCTTTTTGCCCATTTTGTTAGTAGAAAAAATGTCTAATCACTATTATCGAAAATCTCCAAAAAAAGAGAAAAGTGTGATTACTGCTAAAAAAATCACGGGTTTACCTGGACCAAAAATCATGGAATTTGTTGATGACTTATATTTTACACCAAATGTGTATGATGATTATGTCGTTATCTTAGATAAGAATTTCCCTAGTCCACTAAATAGTAATTATAAATTACACTATGACTATTATTTAGATAGTACTGGAGTAGGAATAAATAAAGAGTATAATATTGTTTTTCAACCAAAGTTAAAGAGAGAACTTGCTTTTACAGGAGAGATGAGTATTGATGCAGAGAGTTATGCTGTCAAAAAAGTGTCATTACGTTTTGATATTATGGCAAATGTAAACTTTGTAAGAAGCTATTTAGTTCAGCAGAAATACGAAAAAATTAATAATACAAATTGGATGCTGACTGAGTCAAATGTAATTGGTGATTTTACTGTGATTGAAAATTCATCTGATTTAACAGGTTTTTTTGGAAGGAAAAACTCTTCGTTTTCGAATTATACAATAGATGCTATTATACCTGATGAAAATTTAGCAGGTATTGAGGCTTTAACCGAAAAAGATAGTGCTGAAATGTATGATGATCAATTTTGGGAAAATGAGCGTACAGATTCATTGTCTGAACATGAACTATCGGTAAAAAATATGGTTACTAGACTTGAGTCAGATCCAAAATTTATTTTCAGAAAAAATTTATTAGTAGGAGTAGCTACTGGTTATGTGCCTATTAAACAGCTTGATGTAGGAAATTTTTATTCATTTTATAGTTATAACTTCGTAGAGAAATCAAGAGTTAAACTAGGATTTCGTTCTAAACGAAGTTTAAATTATCCTCTGTCAGGATCAGCTTATTTAGCCTATGGTGTAGGAGATGACCGATTCAAATATGGTGTAGATGCTCAATTGAAATTGGATAAAAAAAATAAAACTAGAATTGGAATTCATCTAAATGACGACATTGTACAGTTGGGTCGTAGTTTTAATGCAATTACTATAGACCATGTAATTAGTACTTTGGTGCAAATTGGCGATGTTACTTCTCGAGTTTATTCGCAAGATTATAATGCGTTTATTGAACATAATATCGTAACAGGGCTTGTAGGTAGATTGAATTATTTTAATACTACTATTAGCCCAACAGATACAGTAATATTTCGAAGTTACAACGATGTTGGTGTTGTACAAAATGATCCAAATTATATTGCATCAGGTCTTGATTTTACTTTAAAGTTTAATTGGCAGAATAAGAGAGTTCGTGGGATCTTTCATGATAAGAATGATATAAAAAATAATTTTAGAAAATTTCCCGATGTAACACTCTATTACAAATATGCCGATGAAGAGTTTGGTTCTAGGATGAATTTTCAGAAAATAAAAGGATCATTAAATCAGCAGATACTCATGAGGAACTTGGGTTTTTTTAAATATTATATTGAAGCTGGTAAAACTCTTGGAACAGTACCCTATTCATTTTTAGACACTCCGTTTAGTAATCAATTAGTTTTGGCAGATGATTTTGCTTTTAATTTAATGAACTATTTAGAATTTGTATCCGATGAATATATTATGGCAAATGTACAACATCATTTTGATGGAGCGATTTTAGATAAAATCCCACTATTGAACCAACTAAAATGGAGGAGCTTTGTTTTTGCTAAGGGTTATTGGGGTGTGTTGTCAGAAAAAAATTATCAAGCTAAATACATCCTTCTTGAAAACACGGATCGGATCAGGAAACCATATTACGAAGTAGGTTTTGGTATTGAAAATATATTCAAAATAGCTAGAATGGATTTTGTGTGGCGATTAAATCAAACTTCATTACCAGACACTTATAATTTCATAATAAAGCCATCGTTTAGTTTTTCTTTTTAGGTTATTATTTTTTCGCTTCTAGTTTAATAATTTAGGCTATCCTTGAAAATTATTTTCTAGTATAAATACCCTTCAATAGCGTGTAAAGGTAGTTTGACATGTGAAATAACATGTGCCAAAACCTCAAAATTCAATGATTTTCAACAAAATTGGGGTTTACGTTCTTCGACCTTGAGAAAATTGTGTTAAGAAATTTGTGAAAAATCACGTAAAAATTCAAACTGTTTGAAACGTCTGCAAGACGTTTAGTTTTTGAATTTTAGGGGTTTAAAGCAAATTTTAACATATTTTCTCACAGTCTTGATTTCTTTGCCTACTTTCTTTATCAAGAAAGAAAGTAGGAAGAAAATGGACTAAAAGTGTCAAAATTAATTATCAAGTACTCCCTAATTTATAGCAGTTTTACACCTATAGAAGTATTTGAATTTCTGTAGATTTTTTCATTGTTGATATTTAAAAATCAGTTAGCATATAATACCAGTAACAACAATATCATCAGTTTGTTCATAGTTTTCCATCCAATTTTCAATTTCAAAATCTAGTCGATTTTTTTGTTCGTTTACTTCTAAGGGCTGGATTTCTGCAAGTAGACTTTTAAACCGTTTCGTCATAAATTTTTTACCTTTTGGTCCACCAAACTGGTCTGAATAGCCATCTGAAGTCATATAAAATGAATCACCGCTAGAGTATTTTATATTATGGCTCTCGAATACTTTAGTATCTATAATGGAATCACCAATTGAAGCCATACTTCCTTTTATTTCATTAAACTCCCCATTATTGAAATAATATAAAGGGCGATTAGCACCAGAAAAAGTAATTGTATTTGTTTGATGATTTATTAAACAAATTCCGATATCCATTCCATGAGTGCCAGTGCTATTCGTTTGTTTATGTTTTAATGAATTAATAACTCTTTCATCAAGAATGGAAAGAATTTCTTTTGGTTCCGTAATACCTTCTTTTATTATTATTTCATTTAAAATAGATACACCAATTATAGTCATAAAGGCTCCAGCTACACCATGACCTGTACAGTCTGCAGTAACATATATATCGTAATTATTTTTATTGGTATACCAATAAAAATCACCACTTACAATATCTTTTGGTTTATAAAGAATAAAAGAATTATGTGCTTGATTTGATGGCATGTCAAAGGTTAATATAGAATTCTGAACACTTTGGGCATAATTAATACTTTCAGTAATATTTTCATTTTTCTTTTCAATTATTGTTTTCTGAACTTCAATTTCACCTGTTTTTATTTCTAGGAGATTTTTGTTCTTTTTAATTTCCTTATACTCTTTAAAAATTACCAGAGTTAATATTATTCCCATAATCGAAAAAGATATAATGCCTGTGATAATATTTTCATCATTACTAATTCTTAATTTCTGGAGTTCAGATTCGGTTTGTAAATGTTGAATTTCTTTTTGTTGCTGTTCGAATGCATAAGCATTTTCTAAATCTGCAATTTTACGATTACTTTCTTCGTTCAACAGACTGTCTTTTACACTATTGTGGAGTTGTAAAAAACTATATGATAAGAAGTAATCACCCATAACAAAATTCATTTGTGCTAATGATTCGTAAATGGTTTTTAATAAATATTTGTCGCCTGTTTCTTGTGCTAAGTCAAGCGCTTTATTGTAAAAATCAATAGCTTGTTCATGATTTCCCATGGCACTAAATACAATACCAAAATTGTGTAGTGCATTTGCTTGACCATTTAAGTTGTTATCTCTTTGTTCATACACTAATGATTTGTTGTAAAATTCAAGTGCTAAGTCTAACTTCCCTAAGTTGAAGTATGCATTTCCAATGTTAGTAAAAGGAACGAATGCCTGTGTTTGATCTTCGAGATTATTATAAAGTTTATCTGATTTTAGATAATACTCCAAGGCATCTTCATACTTGTTCATATTAGAATATACATTGCCAATATTATTAAGGGTACCGATAGAGCGTAAATTATGACCAATACTTTCAAATTGAGCATTGGCTTTTAAAAAGTAATCTAATGCTTTTTGATATTCATTTTTTAATGAATAAATAGTGCCAATATTACTGTATGTATAAGCTATTGCATCTTCAAATTGTTGCTTTTCTTGGATATGAAGTGCCTCAATGTAGTTATCAAGAGCTTTATCTAGATTACCACTATGACGGTATAAAACACCTTTGTTGTTTAATGAAGCGGCTATTCCACTATAATCATTAATAGAATATGCTAATTGTAAAGCCTGTTCAGTATATTTCATAGCCTTAAGCGGATCATTATTTCGATACATTTTGAATAAATCATTAAGGATAATTACCTTTTCATTTCCATTCGTTTCTTCTAAACGTTGGGTTAGACTATCAATTTTAAGCTGTTGTGGTGATTGAAATATAAGAGTGATTATTAAAGAAAGTGTCGAAAATATTGGCATATCAAATTATAAAAAGTGCATGTTTATGGTTTGAAAATAGCGAATATTTAATAACAATATTAAAAACCATAAGTTTTATTCTATATTTAAAACTTGTACTTAAATAAAATTAATATTTTGGAAATACTGGAGACATTGATCGTTGATTTTTCGAATTGGATTTGGGGAATGCCTTTACTCGTTTTATTACTGGGAGGAGGATTGTTTTTCACTTTATACTCTAAATTTTTACCTTTTAAATATTTCGGTCATGCTATTAATGTTTTGAGAGGAAAGTATGATGATCCTAATGAAAAAGGTCAAATTAATCATTATCAAGCTTTGTCTACTCAATTAGCTTCAACAGTGGGAATGGGAAATATAGCTGGTGTGGCACTAGCCATATCTACAGGAGGACCTGGTGCAATATTTTGGATGTGGGTAAGTGCCGTTTTAGGTATTAGCACTAAATTTTTTACTTGTACACTTTCGATTATGTATAGAAGTAAAGGGACTGATGGACAAGTTCATGGTGGGCCAATGCATGTAATAGTAGAGGGGTTAGGTAAAAAATGGATGCCAATGGCTTACTTGTTTAGTGTTATGGGATTAATTGGTTGTTTACCTATTTTTCAAACCAATCAACTTACTCAGGTAATCCGAGATGTAATGGTTATCCCTAATGGAATGGGAAATAGTTATTTTAACCTTTTTGAAACTTCTATTCGTTATAGTGATTTATACACGGGGCTTTTACTTACAATATTAGTTAGTGTTGTGATTTTTGGTGGACTTAAAAGAATAGCTAATGTAGCCAGTAAAATGGTACCCACTATGATTGTAGTATATTTCGTAGCAGTGATAATAATTCTATTAGGAAATATAACAGATGTGCCTCAAATGTTTGTTCTGATTTTTAAAGATGCCTTTACAGGAAATGCAGTTTTAGGAGGAGCAGTCGGAGCGATTATTATCACTGGAGCGCGAAGAGCTGCCTTTTCTAATGAGGCAGGAATTGGTACAGCTCCAATAGCTCATGGTGCAGCAAAAACAGACGAGCCAATACGTGAAGGATTAGTGGCTATGTTAGGTCCTGCTATTGATACTTTAGTAGTATGTACACTTACGGCATTGGCAATATTGATTACTGATGTATGGCAAACAACTGATGCAGATGGAGTTACACTTACATCTAATGCATTTGAATCGGCATTTCCTGGTTTTGGGAACTATATTTTATTAACATGTATTTTGTTTTTTGCTTCATCATCACTTTTTAGTTACTCTTGGTATGGATCAAGGTGTTTTGCATTTATTGCGGGAGAAGATAAAAAACATTATTACAATTATATATATGTAGCTACAATAGTGTTTGGAGCGGTTTCTTCACTTACAACAATTTTTTCATTAATAGATGGAGCTTTTGCCCTAATGGCAATACCTACTATGATTTCTAGTATTTATCTTGCTCCAAAAGTAAAAAAGGCAGCAATTGAATATTTCAATAAACTGAAACAAGGTTGAGATTTTTTGATTACTAAAGAATTATTTACTAGCTTCTTCAAGTAAAAAGGACTTAAATTTTTCAGTATCATATTTGGCCATGCCTACTTTTTTTGAAATAATTTCTCCAGACTTTGAAATTACGAAAGTGGTTGGAATTGATGAACTTCTTAAAACTTCGGGAAGCTTACTGGCAATGCCGTAAACGGGAAAAGTAAAGTCTTTTTTAGTGATGAATTTTTTAATTTTATTTTTATCTTCTTCAAAAGTTAACATCACAAAAACTATATTTTCATTATCTCCAATTTCATCATAAAGGTTTTGGATACTAGGCATCTCAGCTATACAAGGAGCACACCATGTAGCCCATTCGTTAATAAATATCACTTTGTTTTTAAAGCTATCCATTGGAGTAATATTTCCCTTAAGATCAATAAGTTTCAAGTTATAATCTAACTTTTCTTTATTGGTAATTTCTATCTCAGTATTTGGAGTAATTAAACCTGAAGTAAGTATTACTCTTTGAGCAAAAGCAGCTACTTCGGTATATAATCCAGTAAAATACAAAACACCTATAATAGCTATAAATACTCCCCATTCACGAATTTCCTTTTTTAAATTCATATACAATTACTTTAGTTGATTCGAAGACAAAAGTTATATAATTAAAGTTCATTCAATAAATAAATTCTTTTTCAAGATTCAAATTGTCTGCTAATTCGCTTTTTATATTTTTGTCCTTTTAATAATAAAATAAAGAATGAGTAAATCAAACATATCGATAATCGCTAAGGAATTGGCGATACAGCAAAATCAGGTAAATACCGTTATTAATTTATTAGATGAGGGAGCTACAATTCCATTTATTTCAAGATATCGAAAAGAAATGACTGGTAGCTTGGATGAAATAGCTATAGAAAATATTTCTAATAAAATAACAAGTTTGAGAGAAATTGATAAGAGGAGAGAAGCAATCATCACTTCACTAGAAAAGCTAGAAAAACTTACTCCAGAATTAAAGAAATTAATTGATGAAGCATCATCTTTAGCTGAATTAGAAGATATCTATTTGCCTTATAAACCTAAACGAAAAACAAAGGCTTCTATAGCAAAAGAAAAAGGGCTTGAACCTCTTGCCACAAGTATATATAATCAAAGTAATATTAATATTTATAAAGAAGCAGCTGCTTATATAAATAGTGAAAAAGAAGTAGCTAATGAAGAAGAAGCTTTACAAGGAGCTCGCGATATCATTGCAGAATGGATTAATGAGAATAAACAAGTTAGAGAATTAGCTCGAGAATTGTTTTTGAATGAAGGAGTACTTTCATCGAAAGTATTAAAAAATAAAGAGGAAGAAGGGCAGAAGTATAAAGATTATTTTGATTGGGAAGAACCTATTAAAAAGACACCTTCTCATAGACTATTGGCCATGAGAAGAGGAGAGAAAGAAATGATTCTTTCACTTGATATTAAGCCTGATACAGAA
This sequence comes from Cyclobacteriaceae bacterium, assembly GCA_029882685.1. Taxonomy (GTDB): domain Bacteria; phylum Bacteroidota; class Bacteroidia; order Cytophagales; family Cyclobacteriaceae; genus JAOUKH01. The sequence goes on along the minus strand of JAOUKH010000097.1, from coordinate 253 downwards.
AGAGCTCTTCAATTAATTGAAAATAAAGTTGTTGTAGCTAGTAATGAAAGTGCTGATCAAGTAAAAATAGCTGTTTTGGACTGTTACAAACGTTTGCTTAAACCATCAATGGAAACAGAAATACGTCTGCTTTCAAAAACAAAAGCAGATAAAGAAGCTATTGATGTTTTTTCTGATAACCTTAGAAAATTACTACTTGCTGCTCCACTTGGACAAAAAAATGTACTTGCTATTGACCCTGGATTTCGTACAG
>JAOUKH010000096.1 GCA_029882685.1 Cyclobacteriaceae bacterium | reverse complement strand
GAAATTAAAATTCTATCTAAAATTCCATTTGTTTTTGCAAACATGATTTTTTCAACATGTTTTTCCAATTCCCATCCTATTCCATCAAGACTTATCCAGCAACCCATTTTTGCTGCTTTAAGATAATTTTTATTGTTATTTTCTCCTTGAGCATGTACCCAAATAAAGGCCTCAGGCGAAATTCCCATGTCTTTAATAATATTCAACTGTGGCCATAAACCTGCTGCTTTTCCTGTATGAGAAGCTATGGTTAATCCAGTTTTTAAATGAGTAAGTGCTGCTGCTTTTACCAACTTTTGATGCATAACACTTAAAGTGTCCGAGTTATCAATACCAATTTTTATAAAGCCAGGTTTTATCGAAGTACCATCAATTCCATGCTGATATTCATTAATCCACATTTCGGCAAGTTTTTCTGCGGTACTTTCCTTCGCATATTTAGGGATAAATTTATCATTACGGGCACCATAAAGGCCGGTATTAGTAATAATTCTGATACCCGTTTTATTTGCAATTTTTTCAAGAAGAATCACATCTCTTCCAAGATAATTTGGTGTAGCATCAACAAAATAATTTACATTGAATTTTTTAAGCTCTTCGAGATAAGGTATTACTTCTTTAATTATTGTATCATGACTCCAACTATTAGGTTGTATACTGTCTGCTCCTATAAAATCTACTAAAATATGTTCGTGTGATAACCATATTTGATTTGATACTAATTGGTGAGCTTCGTTTACATCTTGTATTAAAGGTTGTTTTTCAGGTGTTGAACATCCGTAACCTATTAATAAGTATAAAAGTAAAATATTAATTTTCGTCATATTATTTATAAGGCATAACTTATAGGCTAAACGTATTTGACTTTTCAAGAAGTCATTCCGTATGTTTTGTTGGCAATAGCCAACAATACGAGGAGGAATCCTAACCAAAGCGACATGTATTTACAATATGGTTAAGATTTCTACAGCAATGAACCAATTATTTTGGCTCATTGACTCCGAAATGACACAAGAATTTTTAAATGCTTCTGCCCTTACGTAACTTACTAATAACAATCACGAAAGTGCGTGATATGCATATTGTGTTTATCATCATTCCTCTTACTCATCAAAAATAACGAACAATAGAAACGATTAAATATAAGTAAAAATGATACTATTATTTTTATGTAAAATTTATTGCCTCTCTAACTACTTGTTCCTTCAAGTCGGCAATTGAGTTAGTCAACCCTTCCAAAAATGGGGATAACCTTTTTTAATCTCAGTGTGTTAAAATTTATTTAAGTGAACTTTAATACCTCCAAAATAATTTCGCTCGGGAGAAGGATTGAAGTATCTACTACCAAATGCGTTGAGATCATTTCCTAAGCTGTATTTTTCATTGAGTAGGTTATCTATGCCGAAAAATATTTCAACAAGATGTTTTTGCTTAATTTTTGTTTTCCAACCAGCTTTGGTAGTTACTAATTGGTAACTATCAGCATATACAGTATTCGCATCATCCAATGGAATCTTATCAGTGAAATTGTAGGTGAAATTAAAATAAATGCCTCCTCTTGTCTCTAAGTCAAAGCTAGTTACAGAAATGTTTGGTGATGTGCCTGTAAGCTCATTTCCAGAATAATCAACATTCTGGCCTCCTTTTCTCTTTACATAATCCTTAAAAGTGAAATTATGATGAGTATAAGCTGTTTGAATTTTTAATAATGAAATAGCACTAGACGAATTTTTAATAATAGCATACCCTAAAAGAAGCTCAAGTCCCGCCTGATCAGTAGATCCTGCATTTTCAAAGATCACGGTACCAAACGGAGTTGTTTTACTCACAATAGTTTCTTTCTGTTGCATCCAGAATCCCGTTACATCATAATATAGTTTTTCATTAGTGCTATTCCCTCTAAACCCAACTTCATAGTTAATTCCTTTTTCAGCTTCTAAAGCTGTGTTTATTCCTCCATCACTTGTTCTTACTTCATCTGTTGTAGGTGGTGAAAATCCAGCACTAATAGAACCATGAACTGACAGTTGGTCAGTTAGTTTGCCAACAATCCCCACCCTAGGAATAAATTCTGGATTAAAAGTTCTATTAATTTGATAGGATGTATCCTTAGCCACATCTCTTAATCTGTTGATGTCATAATTTAGTGTGTTTAAACTTGCGCCAAGGTTTAATATCCATTGATCTGTTAAGTTTATATCTGCCTGTAAAAAAGCAAATGACTGTAACGATTTTAATTCATCTTCGTACCTCAAAGTATCCGCATATCCATCAACATTGCCATGGTTACTGGCATGGAAATCACCATAATTAATTTCGGCACCCACGGTGAAAATTGTAGGCATATTGATCAGCTCTGTACCATAATTAAAAGACGTCCTTCCCCCATAAGACTTCAATTTCTCAAGTTCATAATTATTGATAAAAGGGTTTTCTTTTATTCCATCTGTGAAATAAATGGAAGTAGTATTTTTTAGCTTTTCATTAAATTCATAATCCTGTACTAATCCCACCAAAACACTTTGGTGATCAATAGAAGATTTTTTAACTGCAACACCAGCTCTAGCCTGTGTTGGGTCATCATCATACTGTTGCTTTGTTAAACCTCCAGGAGTCTGATAATAAAGGTCTGAATAAAGTAGTTGAGCTGTTAAAGTTCTCTTTTCTGAGGTGTAAAATGAACCTCCAATTTGGATAACCTCTTTATCAAAATTGGTGTGATCTCGATAGCCATTACCTGTTTGTTTGGCATATCGGATTGAAAAACGATGGTTTTCATTTCCAGTATTTAAATTACCCGAAATTTTTTGATAACCATAAGAACCTGCTGTATAAGTAACATCAGAAGAAAGAGGTTTTACAGATAGTGGGTCACTATAAATATTAAGTACTCCACCATTACCAGCACCATACATACTGCCTGCTGGCCCTTTAATTGTTTCTATTTTACCAATATTATTCAAATCTAAAAGATAGAGTGGTGTGCTACCTGTAGGGTCTGTAAAAGGGATATCATTCCAATACACCTTCACATTCCTAACACCATATGGTGCTCTAAGCAAGTTCCCCCGGATACTCACTCTATAACTACTTGGCGATCGCTCTTCAAACCGAATTCCAGGAAGGGTGTTCATTGACCTTACAAGAGATTCACCATTAAACTTATCCATTACCAATTTTGAATTTATTGCATAAGATCCAGCAACCTCGGAAAGTTTTCTGTCATTTTCGTGTCCTACAACAGTTAGCGTGTTGAGCAACTGAAAATCTGGCTCCATATATACAGTATTTTGTCCAACTGATAAAACATGCATGATGGTTTTATATCCTATAAATGAAATGCTTAATTTTTCTCCTTCATTAATTGCTGAAACATCTACTTTTCCCTCGTTTTCAGAAGTCAAAATACTATCATCCAGTAGGTTAGTTACATTTGCTCCATTGATGGGTTTATTAGATTCAATGTCTTTTATGATTAGGGAATTTTGGGCAAAAATATTATGACAAAAAATAAGTGCCACAAATAAGTTTAAAAAAAGTGATTTCATTATTTCCAGTTAGCTATTAAAAATTTGCGCAAAGTAAAGACACAATTTCTTTAATTGAAAACAAATGGAATAATCATTGAATACTATTGCCTAACAGTAATCCGGTATTAGGTGATTTTAGCTAGCAATTTTTTGTGGACTTACATCAAAACTAGTATTTAGCTATCTAACCTACTTTTTCCTTCTCTCCCTCCAATTTTTCTACCCAAAAATTATTGAATCCTTCACCAAGATGCAGTGATATCAATTGTAATTGAAGTAATTCTAAAATAGCTAAAAAATTAAAAATAACACCTATTTTGGTGGGTTCTAGGGCAATGATATCAGTAAAAGATTTTTTTTCTGAATCAGAAAGCGTATTTAAAATAAAATCTTTTTGACCTGAAATTGTAAAAGCATAAGGCACTATTTCATGTTTAGGCTTATTTTTTTCTATCTCATATCTACTCATCACCTTTTCAAATACTTTGAGTAGCTTATATAAATCAATATGTTGTAATTCCGCCTCTACATTAGTAGCTGCAGCCAAAGATTTTATTTCCTTAATAATATTACCTCTCTTCTCTTTGGTTAATTCTTTTCCCTCCATTTCAGCAAACTGCCCCACTACTGATTTATAACGTTTATACTCTAGTAAGTGCTTAACAAATTCTTCCCTTGGATCAACCTCATTACCCTCTTCATCAAAAGTAGGTCTTGGCAATAACATTTTTGATTTAATCCGCATTAATGTGGCAGCAACTAAAATAAACTCACTAGCAACATCCACATTCATTTCTTCTAAACGATGTAAGTAATCTAGGAAATCATTCGTGATCTTAGAAATAGGAATATCATGAATATCAAGCTCGTCTCTTTGAATAAAAAAGAGTAGCAAGTCAAAAGGTCCTTCAAAAAGTGGTAATTTTATTTCAAAGCTCACAAAATAAATTTTTAGTCCTCAAATATACAGAATCAAAATAAATATCGAATAGCTCTTAATTCTAAATCCTTTTTAACTATTTGTAAATTTAGTTACTTTTACATTCGATTTGTAATTAACCTATTGATATGTATTGCGTTATTAACTTTCACAATAGTACACAACGTTACAATTATATATGCTTATTGAACCTGGAGAGCTTCTAGCCAAAATTAATAGCCCTGATGACCTTAAGAAATTAGATCAGTCGCAATTAGTACAACTAAGCGATGAGTTAAGGCATTTCATTATTGATAATGTTTCCGTATACGGAGGTCATTTTGGTGCTAGTTTGGGTGTTGTAGAACTAACAGTAGCTTTACATTATGCTTTTAATACACCCTACGATCAATTAATTTGGGATGTTGGACATCAAGCGTATGGACATAAAATATTAACTGGTAGAAGAGACGCCTTTCATACAAACCGACAATATGGAGGTATTTCTGGGTTTCCAAAAAGAAAAGAAAGTGAATATGATACTTTTGGAGTAGGACATTCCTCCACTTCGATTTCAGGAGCTTTAGGGATGGCTGTAGCTTCAAAATATCAAAACTTAAAGGATAAACACCATATAGCTGTAATTGGAGATGGGGCCATGACAGGCGGACTTGCATTTGAAGCCATGAATCATGCTGGTGTTTCTAATTCTAATTTACTTATTGTTCTTAATGACAACTGTATGTCTATTGATCCTAATGTAGGTGCATTAAAGGATTATTTGACTGATATCACTACTTCTCACACATATAATATGGTTAAAGATGAGGTGTGGAACGTACTTGGAAAGTTAAGCACTTTTGGAAAAAGTGCTCAAGAGGTGGCTTCCAAGGTGGAAAATAGTGTAAAATCGTTTTTACTAAGCCAAAGTAATTTATTTGAATCTTTGAATTTGCGTTATTTTGGTCCTGTGGATGGTCATGATGTGAATCACCTAATTAGTGTTTTTGATGATCTTAAAGATATTCCTGGACCAAAAATTTTACATTGTATTACTAAAAAGGGTAAAGGTTATGGTCCATCCGAAAAAGGTGATCAAACTACATGGCACGCTCCAGGTACATTCGATAAAGTAACTGGAGAAATATATAAAAAAGTACACGAAACACCTCAACCACCTAAATATCAGGATGTATTTGGTCATACGATCGTAGAATTAGCTGAAAAAAATGATAAGATAATAGGAGTTACTCCTGCTATGCCTTCGGGTTCATCACTTAATATAATGATGAAAGCTATGCCTGATAGGGCTTTTGATGTAGGTATTGCAGAACAGCATGCTGTTACTTTTTCTGCTGGACTAGCCACTCAAGGCATGATCCCCTATTGCAATATTTATAGCTCATTTATGCAAAGAGCATACGATCAGGTAATTCATGATGTGTGTATTCAAGACTTACCAGTAGTATTTTGTTTGGATAGAGCAGGGTTTGCAGGTGCAGACGGACCAACTCATCACGGTGCTTACGATTTGGCTTTCATGCGCTGTATTCCAAATATGATTGTAGCCTCACCTATGAATGAGCAAGAACTACGGAACATGATGTACACTGCTCAGCTTCCAAGAAAAAGTAATGCGTTTACAATCCGATACCCACGTGGACAGGGTGTAATGAATGAGTGGCGTACTAAACTAGAAGAAATCGAAATAGGAAAAGGAAGAGTAATACAAGAAGGTGAACATGTTGCTATACTTACAATCGGTCATATTGGAAATTATGCAGTAGAAGCATGTGAAAATTTACTATCAAAAGATATAATTCCTTCTCATTACGATATGCGTTTTGTTAAACCTTTAGATAAAGATTTACTTCACCATATTTTTAAAAAATTTAATAACCTTGTTACTGTTGAAGATGGCTGCTTACAAGGGGGTTTTGGAAGTGCTATAGTTGAGTTTATGACAGATAATGGATATTCCGCTAAAGTAATAAGGTTAGGTATTCCTGATCAAATAATAGAACATGGTTCACAAAATCAATTACATAAGGAGTGCAATTTTGATGTTGATGGTATTGAAAATGCTGTAATATCACTTCTTGAGCCAAAAATTATTTAGCTAAATTTTCTATTATTTATAAGGTTATCAAGTGGGTAAATGCGCTATTGTATACGTTTTTCTTCTGAAAAATTCAATAAACTCATATTTTGTTAGTAGATTGAACTAGATATTTTTGTTTTGCAAAAATAAATATTTTCAATTTTTATATTAAATATTGCTAGTATTTTAGTTATTTAGCATACTAAATCAATCATCACTTTATCAACTATTTATTAAACAAGTAAACCATGGGAGAATTTTCTGAAATTGTTAACTCTTGGAACATGTGGGGTCAATTGGCAGCGTATGGTCTATTGGGGTTGGCCGTATTAATGCTTTTAGGTTATGTTATTAAGCTTTCTTCTACTAGAGACCCAAAAGCTAAATATGATTTCATTAACAAAAGTGAAATTAATATACTGTGGTATATCAGCTTAATTGTAATTATAGCTGCTTCAATATATGCCAATACGTTTATTGCTAATTTTAGCTGGTTATGGATATTTGTTCGGGTATTTATCACTGTAATGATGGCGATAATAACTGGTGTTGTAATTCAGAATTTATTAAAATTCTATTATCCTTTTTACATCGAAAAAAGACTTAAGAAGTTAAGGTACAGGCCTCGTATATCTCCTAAGTCAGGTAGGGCTATGAAATTGTTAAGTGAGGATGAAGAAGATGTATACCTTGATGAAGGTATGCAAGCTGAAGAAAATGTTTTCTCAATTGATTATGATGTTTGGGTAGATGAAGAAACTGGATATACTAAAATTGAAAAATACTCAGGACATTTACACGCCATTCAATGCCCTGAATGTAACTATCAAACACTCAAAGTAGTAAAGGAAGAAATTATGAAATCTCCTTCAGATACTGAAGAAGGTGAATTAATAAAGTTTTTTGATTGTGGATATTGTGGTCATAAATCTAAAAAATCATTTAAGGTAGCCATGCTAAAAGAAAATATGGCAAGTAATTCTTAATAATATACGCCATAAAAAACCCCTTTGACACAAAACATCAAAGGGGTTTTTTTATTTATACCCCTATTTCTTTAGGTATTTTTATTTGATCGAAATAAAACTTCATACGAGAATGCCGAGTATTTAATAATTGTACCTTTTCAATTATATCAAGTTTATGATTGTAGAATACTTCAAAGTAACTATTACCAAGTAAGTACAAATTTATTTTATACTCATAATAACGAATACCCATTATAAAAGAGGCTTCCCTATATAAATATTGTATTCTTTCCTGTAATGGTAGTTTTAGAACGTGATTTTTCTCCATACAGTGGTAACTTAATAATATTCTTCTTTAGTAATAAATCAAAACGTGGCATTACCCCTCTAGGACGAACGCATTTAAAAATTTTCATGTCATTTCGGAGTCAATGAACCAAAATAGTTGGTTCATTGCTGTAGAAATCTTAACCATATTGTAAATACATGTCATATTGGTTAGGATTCCTCCTCGTTTTTATTGGCAATAGACAATAAAACATACGGAATGACTTACTGGAAAGTTAAATGCGTTTGCCCTGATTACCCCTCAAGAATTTCAAAATAAAATGTACTTTCAAATTTTATTCGAAGTACAAAAACCACTTTTATTATACAACCTTTTACCTTGACTTTGCTACAGTCATGGTCTGCTGTCTTCTAAAAACCCATGGTTCTACTGGGTTGTCATTAACCCAAAGCCCCAACTTGTTTTTTTTAGATTTTATTTCAATTTCAGAAAATTCTATACTTTCCGACTTTATCTTATTATGCCACGCTAACCCTGCTGCCAACAATTCTACTTCAGCACTTTTTCCATTCTTTAATGTAACTCCCACTAATCTATTCCCCCACATATCCTTTCCCTTCATTTCAACAATAACTTTTTTATTTAGCAAGAGGTTTTCTGTAAATTCTTTTGCTTTATTTCCAAACTCTTGCCCTAATTCTGGACTGTCAACATCTTTAAATAATACTTGAAGCACCTCCCCATCTTCTGTAAATATTTCTATTGTATTGCCATCAATTACCCGAATAACTTTAGCAATAGTATCTTTATTTACACTATTAAAACTATAGCTAATTGTATAGATTATCATAAAAGCTATTGTTAAACACTTTTTCATCAACACTCTAATTTATAGTTCATGTTCAATAACTGGTAAATATAACATGAGTGTGGGTACTTTATTATGTGTAAAAACACACTATCTTTCGTATGTAAGATTCTTTGCTATTTTTTAAAGATATTCCTCTCCCTTCTTGGATTTTACATCATTCACAAATTGACGCATTTTAGCTTCATTGTCTTTTTTACAAATTAATAGCACATTATCACAATCTGCCACAACATACCCTTCAAGACCTTCTACAACAATCATCTTATCTTCATTTCCTTTAATTATAGTATTATTAACATCATAAAGAAGAGCATTTGCCTGAATTAAATTTTCATTTTCATCTTTATCTAAACTATCATGTAGTGAATTCCAGTGACCTAAATCTAACCATGTGAAATTGCCTAAAAGCATTTGAACATCATTTGATTTTTCCATAATACCATAGTCTACTGAAATATTTTTACATAGCATATAAACTCTAGAAATCGTGTTTTGCTCAGAATCCGTATAATAATCTGATCCAATTTCTAAAAAAGCCTCATGAATTACAGGTAAATATTCTTCATACGCAGCCATAATAGCAGTGGCTTTCCAAATAAATATGCCTGCATTCCACACGTAATCCCCACTTTCTATAAATTTTTCAGCAATCTCCTTATTGGGTTTTTCAGTAAATGTTTTCACCTTTTTTAAAACATTTGAAGAATCTTTATATTGAATATATCCATAGCCAGTATCAGGACGAGTGGGATTAATTCCTATAGTTATTAAACTTTTGTCATCGGTATTATTAAGGCCTGTATTTATAGTATTTATAAACTCATCTTCATTAAAAATGGCGTGGTCAGAAGGAGATACCACTATTCTAGCATCTTTATTTTTCTTTAAAATTTTAGTGCTAGCATATGCAATACATGGTGCCGTGTTTTTTTTTAATGGCTCCAACAATAGCTGATCATTACCTAATTGCGGTAATTGTTCTTTTGTAATCTTTTCATATTGATCATTGGTTACTATGAAAATATTTTCCTCTGGAATGATTTTAGCAAAACGGTCAAAAGTAAGCTGAAGTAAAGACTTTCCAACTCCTAATATGTCAAGAAATTGCTTTGGTTTTTGTTGTCTGCTATAAGGCCAAAATCGCGTACCTGTGCCACCTGCCATAATTACCACAAAATTATCTTTCATATATACTAATTCGTTATAAACCAATTAAACTATTCCTTCTTTTAATAAATCATGTAAATGTACAAATCCAACTACCTTATTCTCATCTATCACAATAATTTGAGCTATGTTGTTCTGCTGCATCACATTAAGTGCTTTTGTGGCATAATCTCCTTTATTTACTGTAATAGGGTTTTCAGACATTACATCTTTTGCTACAATATTTACCAAGTCAGTATTATTTTGTAACATTCTTCGTAAATCGCCATCAGTTATTATACCAATCAAAGCTCCTGAATCGTTAACTACAGCTGCCGAACCCAGCCTTTTTGTAGATATCTCTACAATTACCTCATTTATTGAGGTGTCATTTTTTACAATTGGTAATTCATGATTTGGATAAATGTCATCTACTTTAAGGTACAGTTGTTTTCCTAAAGCACCGCCAGGATGATATTTAGCAAAATCTTCACTGCCAAAATTTTTCATTTTTAACAAGCAAACTGCCAAGGCATCACCCATAGCCAAGTGAGCAGTAGTACTTGTAGTTGGAGCTAGGTTATTAGGGCAGGCCTCTTCTCCTATTGTAGCATTCAAAATAAAATCAGCTTGTTTCGCCAAGTAAGAAGAAGTATTACTTACAAGAGCAACTAATTTAGTTTTCATTCTTTTAATTAAAGGTACAAGTACTTTAATTTCAGGAGTGTTGCCACTTTTGGAAATACATATTACAATATCGTCCTTTTGAATCATTCCCAAGTCTCCATGAATTGCATCGGCAGCATGCATAAATAATGCTGGAGAGCCTGTAGAGTTTAATGTGGCTACTATTTTATTAGCTATAATAGCACTTTTTCCAATTCCTGCTATAATAACTCTGCCTTTTGAGTTTAATATTTCCTTAACACAATTTTCGAAATCATCATCAATCAATTTTGCTAAATTTCTTACAGCCTCTGCCTCATTTATGAGTGTACTAATAGCAATGTTTTTAATATTTTTCATTAAATTCAATTAATTAAAGATCATCTTCGTATGAAGATGGGTAAAGATACCAAAAAACAATAATTCATCACTCTGATTAGTTTTATAAAAGATGTTGGCAAGAAAGGAAGGTTTACTAAAGACTAAATTAAAAGAAATTTTTGGTTATGGACAATTTCGTGGTAATCAAGAGGTTGTCATTAATAATATATTAGATCGAAAAAACACATTTGTAATCATGCCCACAGGGGCTGGGAAGTCTTTATGTTATCAGCTACCCGCTTTAGTTCAGGATGGTCTTGCTATAGTTATTTCTCCACTTATTGCCCTGATGAAAAATCAGGTTGATCAACTAAATGCATTAGGTGTAAAAGCAAGGTTTCTAAATTCTACACTCACTAAAGGAGAGGTTACAAGATTAAAAAAAGACAGCATTAATGGTGAAATAAAATTATTATATGTAGCTCCAGAATCACTCACTAAAGAAGAAAATGTTAATTTTCTTAAAAAAGTAAAAATTTCATTTGTAGCCATAGATGAAGCACACTGTATTTCCGAATGGGGTCATGATTTTAGACCTGAATATAGAAGGATTAGAGATATTATAGCACAACTTGGGGATTTGCCAATAATTGCTCTCACAGCTACTGCCACACCAAAAGTACAACAGGATATTGTTAAAAACCTTCACATGGAAGGTTCGGATATTTTTTTATCCTCATTTAATCGTGCCAATTTATATTATGAGGTGCGCCCTAAACAGAATGCTAAGAAGCATTTAATAAAGTTTATTAAAGGGCATAAAGGAAAATCAGGTGTCATTTACTGTTTGAGCAGAAAAAAAGTTGAAGAAATTGCTGAACTCTTAAAAGTCAATGGGATTAGATCGGCACCCTATCATGCTGGACTTGAATCACAAGTTCGCATGAAAAACCAAGATGATTTTTTAAATGAAGAAACTGACGTAATTGTAGCTACTATTGCCTTTGGAATGGGTATTGATAAGCCAGATGTTCGATTTGTAGTTCATTATGATGTGCCCAAGTCATTAGAGGGTTATTATCAGGAAACAGGTAGGGCTGGTCGAGATGGACTTGAAGGTCGTTGCCTTATGTTCTATAGCCAAAATGATTTGAATAAACTTGAAAAATTTAACAAAGATAAACCTGTAACTGAAAGAGAAAATTCTAGAATTCTTTTACAGGAAATGGCATTTTATGCAGAATCAGCAATTTGTAGAAGAAAACAACTTCTACACTACTTTGGCGAAGAATACGAAGAGACTACTTGTAAAGAAGATGATATGTGCGATAACTGTGCACATCCTCGAGAAAAATTCGAAGGTAGAGATTATGCAATAATTGCTATAAAAACTGTAAAACAAACATCACAACGTTTTGGTTTTAACCATATCTCAGATGTTATTTTAGGTATTAAAACACAACATGTTCTTAGTTATGAACATGATAAATTAGAGGTATTTGGTGTTGGGAATACTGATACAGCTGACTTTTGGAAAACCGTTCTTCGTCAAACATTATTGTTTGCATACTTAGAAAAAGATATAGAAAACATAGGAGTACTTAAAGTTACTGAAAAAGGAGAAGAGTTTCTTAAAAATCCTGAAAGTATAGAGTTTAGTAAAGATCATGATTATTCAGATTTAGGTGAAGAAGAAGAATCACAAAAAGAAATCATAAATACAAGAGCTTATGATGAAACTCTTTTTGGTTTATTAAAAAGCTTAAGGAAAGAAGTTGCAAAGCAAAAAAAATTACCTCCGTATGTAATTTTTCAAGACCCTTCATTAGAAGAAATGGCAACTACATACCCTACTACTAAAGATGAGCTTGCCCAGGTAAATGGAGTAGGAATGGGAAAGGTTCAAAAATTTGGAAAAATTTTTATAGATGAAATAGAAAGGTACGTTGGAGAAAATGATATTGTCACAGCAGCAGATGTAGTAATTAAAACATCCGCTCAGAAATCAAAACTAAAAGTACACATCATACAGCAAATAGATCGAAAAGTAGATTTAGATGAAATTGCTGACACTAATGGTATAAATATACTCCAGCTAATCGATGAAATTGAACATATTTGTTATTCAGGAACACGCCTAAACCTTG
>JAOUKH010000246.1 GCA_029882685.1 Cyclobacteriaceae bacterium | reverse complement strand
ATATTGGAAGGTATGTATCTGCTACAAGTGACGGTGGGTTTATTATAACTGGAGAAACTGGTTTTGGTGATGAAAGAGGAAGATTGAATATTTTTGTTATTAAACTAGATAGTTTTGGAGAAATTCAGTGGTCGAAAACAATAAGTAGTAAAGGTACTGATGTAGCTAAATGTGTGAAACAGTCTAGTGATGGTAATTATTTTATATCTGGAGAAACTACAATAAATAATAAAGACCCAAAGAATACCGATACCGATATTATTTTGACTAAAATTGACAAACAAGGTAATTTGCTTTGGTCTAAAATATATGGTGCTCAAGGCTCAGATTTGAGTAGGTGTTTTATGTTCGAAGATAATGGAGGGTTAACTATAAAAGGGTACACAAGAGGCATAAACATGTGGGAATCGGATGTGTATGAGGTTAGAGTTGATAATAATGGTAATAAGATATCATCAAGTATTGTAGAAGGGTCTAGTAATCGTATTCTAAATCAGTTCCAAGCTGATGATTTGCTAAAGAAGAAAAGGTATGTATTAACTGACTACCGTGTTGTTTTTCAAGGTGGTGGTACAGATATATATGACATAAAAATTGATCCAGATGACAAACCAGAGCCTTTGAGAATCTATGGAGAAACTAACATAGATTTTGGAAACTCAATATTAGATGAAAATAATCAGTACTATATTGTTGGTAGTAATGCTGGTAAGACCAAATTAGTACACACCAACTTTAATGGTAAAGTTATTTGGTCTAAGACTATGAGTGGTACTAAAAATGCTGCTGGTCGATCAGTAGTAAAAATCAACGATAATGATTTTTTCATTACTGGACATACAGAAAGTTTCGGAGCTGGTGGTTTTGATATTTATATTGTTAAAATGAAACACAAATAATCAGATTACTTTAACGTGTGTTCGGGATAAGCCATCCTGTTTTAGATCAAAAAAGCATCAAAAACCAAAATAAGTGTCATTCAGAGCGCAGTATTTTTAAAAAAATTAGCGTTGAGAAATTGACATCCCTAGTAATAGGGTGACTTACTTTCACGCAGCATAAAGTCACCACGTTACTTTTACACGTCAATGGTAGTCCAAACAAGTCAGGATGGAATCTTTTCTTATTGAATTGGTCAATAAATTAGGGATTCTTCACTACGTTCTGAATGACAATCCGTTTTTGATGACTTTATTGTAGCATATGTATTGGTTTCTTATCCCGAACTCACGTTACTTTAGATAAGTAGGGATTGTAGGGAACTGAAGATGTAAACTTGTATTTAGATCACAGCAATTTCTATTAATCTTCATAATAGCTCCACTCAATCATTTTCATAATCATACTTATAGTTCTACTTTCCCTTGTTTTTCTATTTACAACTTTGCCTCTTTCGTCATCTATATCTCACAATATAGGTCTAAAAAATAGTTTACATCTTTATTATATTTACTTGAGTACATTATATGGTTAATAAATACATATGATGGGCTAATAATTGTGGATAAACGAGTTATTAATAATAATTCTTCATTGAAAAATCGAAGAGAAATATTCAAGTATATAAAAATGTGTACTCATAACTTATTGATAATAAAGTATATGTATCCACTAAATTATATCGACTGTAATAGTGTTCAAAAGTAAAAAGAGATGAAGAACACTATAATTTGTCCTTATCTCTTATATTTACTTTAATAATCATGCAACATATCACTAAATAAAATAGAGGGTAAAAAAATATGATTTTGAAATAACTGTCATTTGATTAATAACAAGCAATATGTGTTTCTGATATAACACAACCCTATATCTCCTCAAGGGGAAGGATATTTCCGATTCTCCCATTGAGGGGGAGAAACAGAGGGTTGTTTTCATTGTTAAACAAAAAATACAAAATTATCGATAATCGAACATTATTGTTCTTTTCTAAATTTACTCGAATGGCAGCAATTTTGAAATACATCAACTAATAGAATCAATTTATTAACTTTTTGTAAGACCATAAACAATCATGAAAAACCAATCTCGAAGAGTCTTTTTACAAAAAATAAGTACCGCTGCTTTAGCTATGCCTTTTGTGCCAGCATATGGAAATGAAAATTATAGTAAGTCTCCTGACATTAGTGATGGCCCAGTATTGCGTGTAGCCATAATGGGACTTGGTAGCTACGCTAATCGTGTTGCAAGAAGTATGCAATCATGTAAAAAAGCAAAAATAACAGGAATCATTAGTGGTACACCATCCAAAATAAAGGATTGGCAAAGCAAATATGATATCCCAGAAAAAAACTGTTATAACTATGAAAATTTTGATGAGATAAAGAATAACCCTGATATTGATGCGGTATATATCATCACTCCAAATGCCCTGCACAGTCCATATGGTGTAAGAGTTGCTAAAGCTGGCAAACATGTGATTTCTGAAAAGCCAATGGGTATTAATGCTAAAGATGGACAAGCGATGATAGACGCTTGTAAACAAGCTGGTGTCCATTTACTCGTTGGGTATAGAATGCATTTTGAACCAAAGACGCTTGAGGTTATTCGCATGAGAAAAGCGGGTGAATTTGGGAAAGTCTTATTTTTTCAAGGACAAAGTGGTTTCATTATTGGTGATCCTAATCAATGGCGACTGAATAAAGCGTTAGCAGGTGGAGGTGCTATGATGGACATAGGTATTTATTCTATTAATGGTGCTAGGTACATGATTGGAGAAGAACCAATTTGGGTCACGGCACAAGAAACAAAGAATGACCACAAAAAATTTAAGGAAGGAGTAGATGAAACCATCCAGTTTCAACTAGGTTTTCCTGGAGGAGCTGTTGCATCATGCCTCTCCACCTATAGCATGAATAATCTGGATCGTTTTTTTCTGAATGGAGATAAAGGTTTTGCAGAAATGCAACCTTCTACTGGATACGGTCCTATTATGGGACGCACACATAAAGGAGAATTGACTTTTCCTCATGTAACTCATCAAACAATTCAGATGGAAGAGATGTCGGAAATCATTTTACAAGGAAAGCAACCTGAAGTTCCAGTAGATGGAGAAGAAGGACTTAAAGACCTTAAAATAATTGATGCCATATATCTCGCTGTAAAAACAGGAAAGAAAGTAAACATCTAGCTATAGTTGATGAACGTATGTATAAATTTTGAATTACTTTATGGAATCAATCAAACTTTTTCATCCTATAGACAAAAACTAAATTATGAAAAAACAATACTCAATATCAGTAGATAGATCATGTAACGAAAAATGGGAACAGTTTAAGCAAACTTCTATTGGAGGATTTTGTAGTTCATGT
>JAOUKH010000095.1 GCA_029882685.1 Cyclobacteriaceae bacterium | reverse complement strand
TTTAGTAGCAGAAACATACCTTAAATTGCTTATCTCATAAAGCTGTTTTCTCACAATATATTGTTCATAAGCCTTTACTAAATCTCTATTAAGCGAAGCTTTCAATTTTTCTGTTCTTATATTGCCGATATCCTCCTGAATAATTGCTCTTTGAATAGCTCTATTAATTTTTCCTCCATTATATAAGTTAAACGAAATGGTGAAATTAGCCCCATACCTCACATTTCTATTATTACCAATATCAAGAACATCAACAACTGCCCCTGTACTAGGATCACGAATTTCACGTCTTGCAACTGGCCAATCCGTAACATCTTGTGTATTGGTTGTATAATTGTAATTAGCACCGACACTCAACTGAGGAAGTCGATTTGCCTTACTCAATTGTACATCATCATTAATTATAGCTTGAGATAAATATTGTTTTTGTAAATCAATATTGGACTGATTAAGCCTATTAGCTAACTTATCAAAGTTCAACTCTTCGTTGTCTATAGATAGATCATCGGTAAGGTTATATATAGTATTACTCTCTGCTTCACCAATAAGAAAATTAAGGTTATACATCGCATTTTTAAAAGCTAAATTCTGATTAATATAATTTGCAGAATCGGTTAAATAATTTCCTTCTTCTAATAGTAAATCAGTAGTAACTGCACTACCTAATTCAGATTTTAGTTTTACCAAGTCATATTTATCGTTACTAAGCTTGAGTTGTTTTTTAAACTCTTCTGTACGCCTTTTTTCCAATACAGCAATGTAATATCCTAAAATTATTGATTGGATATTATTAGCAATTACAATATCAGCATTACCCATGCTTTCCTTTTGTAAGGTTTCAAACCGATGCTTAGTGATAAAAATATTTTTCACTCCCAATAAATTCCAATTTAAGTTTAGTGATGGCACATACTGCTGAGTAGTTTTAGTTTGCGCTACAATTTGAAAGGGGTTTAATGATTCTTTATTATCAAAAACATTAGCACTCCCTTGTAATGAAGCTGTTAAGCTAGGAAACAAACCTGCTTCACCCCAACTATTATTATTTTCTGAAATCTCAATATTTCTTTCTTCTATTCGAATATCATAATTGCGTTCTAAACCTAAACGTATGGCATCGGAAAGGGATAAATCTTCTTGTGCAAAAGTAATATTACCTACTAGTATGATTAGTAAAGTAATTGTATGTTTTATATTCATTATTTTGATACTAATAAATCAGAAAGGGTTAATCAATTAATACAGGATACTATCTCTCGAGTCAATGTATTGAGATTTATTCTTTCAATACATTTCCTAATCGAGTCAATGTGTTTTGTAGTACTCTACCTCCACTACTTGAAAGTAAATTCACTTGTTGGTGGTCGTTAGCTACGAAAGAAACAGTAGTAACTCCTTCTTCCGTAGCTATCATAATACTTGAATTATCTATCTGATATGTTTTTCTTTTTAAATCCTCTATCCTACAAATGGTTATTTTTGATCCTTTTTTATTGATTTTGAAGGAGAAATAGTCTACAAATCGATACAGTGTCTTGGTAAATAAAATAAGTCCAAAAATTCCAACAATAGTAAATATGATACCAAAAATTAAGTCTAAAATTTCAAAACCATTATAAACTATTTTTTGCCATTGTCCAATTGCAAGTTTTAACACCAACAATAGTACAATACCAATAACTGCACCCACAATATCTACTAATTTAGCCGATCTTGTTCTAATAATTTTGAAGTCATTCATTGTGCCGATTATTTTAAACCCTAGATTAGATAGATAATTTAATGAATTAATATCTTCCTCTTCTAACTGGTAAGATTTCTTCAATTCGTCTAGTTTTTCACTACTAACCTCAATCCCTCTTTTGTTTTCCTGTAAGTATTTGTACAAGGCCGTTTTTGCCTCATAACTTAATTTGTCAATGCTTTCAAGAATTAAGAAAATTTCTTTATGGGTTTTTTCTTTATAAATATTAGCGTAATTCATTCAATGTTTTTTTAAGCTGCCTCACCATATTGATGTAACCTTTCTTCGTCTATTATAACCCTTTCGACTCTTTCTTTTACTTGTTTTTGACCTGACCATATCCACTGAGTAAATATTCGTACATCATTAAATATCATTATTAATGGAGGG
The DNA here is from genome assembly GCA_029882685.1 of Cyclobacteriaceae bacterium. Classification (GTDB taxonomy): domain Bacteria; phylum Bacteroidota; class Bacteroidia; order Cytophagales; family Cyclobacteriaceae; genus JAOUKH01. Next base: position 10,877 of record JAOUKH010000095.1, on the reverse strand, counting down.
AAGAAAAGAAGGATAAAAAATGTACCTATCAGCACCCCATAAGCTACAGATATTGCCATAGGAATTAAAAATTGTGCTTGGAAACTAGTTTCAATAATTAATGGCCATAATCCAACAACAGTAGTAATAGAAGTTAGCATAATTGCTCTAAACCTAGCGATCCCTGCTTGGTAAGCAGCATCATACACACGCATTCCTTCTTTTACCAGCGAATTAAATTTTGCTAAAAACACTACGGCATCGTTAATAATCACTCCCGATAAAGCTATCATTCCCCATGCACTTAATAATGAAACCGGATGACCTTCAATGCCATGCCCTATACTTGCGCCCATCCAACCAAGTGGAATCATAGCAATTATTAAAATTGCTTGGTAAAACGATCGAAAAGTAATCATAATAACAAAAAACATAATCATAAATGCACCTCCAAAATACAATGCAATTTCCTGTCCAGCTTTAGCACTTTCTTCAGCTTGTCCTCCCATGTCAATGGTAACGGTAGGAAATTTTTCTTTCAAAACAGGAATAATATTGTCTTGCACCTCCTTCACTATTGGTGGAACTTCTCCGAACGGATCGACCATATCTGCCTCTACAGTTACAGCTCTTTTTCCATCAAAATGTCTGATTCCAGAAATACCTCTCTCCACATTATAACCAGCTAACTGCGATAGTGGCAATTGTTGTCCACTATTGGTTTTTATCTTCATATCCTCCAACTGACCAACATTTCTTCTGCCTGAGCCTGGATAACGTACCCAAACACGTACTTCATCGTTTCCCTTTTGCAATCGCTGTACCTCTTCACCAAAAAATCCCTGACGAATTTGTTTTGTGATGTCATTATGAGAGAGTCCTAGAAAATATGCTTCAGGGTTCAAATCAAACAACATTTCTCTCCTGCCAATAGCTACATTATCCTGTACCTCTGTCAACTCAGTAATATTGAGTAATTCACCCTTCAGGTAATCTTTTGCTTCTTGAAGTTGTTCATTATTTTTACCTAATAAACGGATAGAAATAGGTTTTCCCCATCGATTAGCACCACCTACTGTAAATTTTTCCGCTTCTGGCACCGCACCAATATGCTTCTTTATTTTAGCTATTAAATCGAAACTATTAATTCCATAGTCGTCTAATTCTTTATAAAACACATTAATATTTCCTGCATGAGAACCATTATCGCCCAACCGATTGTTCCCCACTGAACCAAAAGTATAGTTTATAATATCATCTTCGGTTTCCAACTCCTCTTTAAAATCATCATTAGCTGCCCACACAGCATTTTCAAATCGTTCAAGATATTTTTCAACTTTCGCTTCTCTTTCACCTGGCTTAAAAGCTACATTAATATTGAAGCTGTTAAATGGTATTTGAGGAAAGAAAGTAGCTTTAATAAATCCCCCACCAAAAAGACCACCTACTATTATGAACAATCCTAAAATAACACATATCGAAATAACTCGGTATTTAAGTGTGAATTTAAGTGCATTGCCATATATGTTATAGCGCATAAAATCAATGACCTTATTGATAGCTCCACGAATTTTGTAGCTACGTGTATCTGTTTTTTTAACACTTAATACCGATTTACTTGCCAAATGGGCAGGTAGTACAAAGAAGGCTTCCAATAATGAAAAGGCTAAACTAAACACCACTACATATGCCATGTCCTTCAAGAATTCCATGCCCCCAGTAAGTAAAAACAATGGCGTAAAGGCAATAATTGTTGTAGTTACAGATGTAAAAACAGCAGGTAAAACCTCCAATGTACCTTCGATAGCTGCTTTTACAGGATTTTTGTGTCGTTCGAAGTGTGTGAAAATATTTTCAGCAATCACAATACCATCATCTACTAATATTCCAATTACCAGAATCATTCCAAATAATGAGATCATGTTAATAGTAAGTCCAAAGAAAGTGCCTACTATAAACATTCCTAAAAACGAAGAAGGAATACCCCATGCCACCCAAAATGATAAACGCAAACTTAAAAAAGTGCCCAATGCAATTAATACCATTAGTAAGCCTATCATACCATTATTGGTAAGTAAATCGAGACGCTGACTAAGCAGGTTCATAAAGTCCCAAGGTATTTCCAGTTTAATTCCAGAATGAGTTTGATTAAATTCTTCTACATAAGTATTCACCACTTTAGAAATTTCCTCTAAATCTTCATTTTCAAGTTTTCTTACCTCAATAAACACTGCTGGTTTACCATTTAACATTGCTTTATTTGGCTGATCAGCATATTGTTCTTTAATAGTAGCTATATCTTTTAAAAATAAATCACTACCATCTGGATTGGAACGTACAACTATGTCACCAATTAATTCGGCATCAGTTTCTTTTGCTCTAGAGCGTATAAGTATTTCCTCGGAAGTTGATTTGATGGAGCCAGCAGAAATGTCACGGTTATTCTGGCGTACTGCATTAGCTACCTGATCGAACGTAATATCATAACGCGATAAATTTTGCTCAGATACCTCTATGGATATTTCCAATGGATTGATACCATTAATATTCACTTGGGAAATAACCCCAGAAGCCAATAAATCATCTCTTATCTCTTCGGAATATATGTCAAGTGTCTTTATGTCTACATCACCAACAAGTGCCATCCATTGCGCAGTAGATCGTTGTCTTTGCTTGAATACTATTGGTTTTTCAGCACTTACAGGAAAGCCATTAATACCATCTACAGCATTTTTTATATCGGTATATACTTCATCAATGTCAAAACTTTCCAACACTTCTACACTTATGGAAGCACTGTTTTCCGAAGAAGTAGATGTGATTTCGTCAATACCAGCTATGCTGGTCAATGACTCCTCAATTTTTATAGTCACACCTTCTTCCATTTCCTCAGGTGAAGCCCCTGGGTATGCAACCTGAATATTTATAAAACTATCTTTTCTAGTTGGGAAAAATGATTTTTTAGTTTTCACTAAACTTATAGTACCTAAAATGAGTGTTAGGGCAATAATTATATTGGCGAGTATAGGGAATTTAACGAAATACTCTATTGCATTAGCAATGGCTCCTCCTTTTTTCATCGTTTAGTTATTTACTAATGTCGTATTAGGGTCTTCTTCCGTTTCTATATCAAAATCTTTTTTCTCTTCCAATTTAAATGCCTTCATATTGTTATGTGCATTAATTAGTGGTTCAACTACCAAATTTTCTCCTTCATTCAATCCTGAGAAAATTGCATTTTCAGGGTTAAGTTTATGCAATTTGACTTTTTTTACTTTTAGAGCTGTATCTTCAAGTACAAATACTTCGTTTCCATTAAAAATAGCATTACGAGGAATTACCATTGATTTTTTTACTTGCAGTCCAGGTATTTGAGCTTGTAAGTAAATGCCATCATAAATTGGAGTGTCACCTTTTTCAATAGCAACATAAACATCAATTGATTGAGTTTGCTGATTAACTACCTCTCCTATTCTAATTACTTTACCTTTCCAAGAGTTTACTTTATTATCAGTAGTAATAGTTACAGGAGCTCCACTTTGTACCCAGTTTATATCCTTTAGAGCAACATCAACTTTTATTTCCATATTATTAGACTGTACCAAGTTAGCAATATTACTACCTGGATTAACATAAGATCCTGATTGAAAATTAACCTTTGTAATGCTACCATTAAATGGAGCAAAAAAATGATATTTTCTCAAATTGGCTTCGGCACTTTTAATAGTATAATAACTGCTAAATATATTTTTTGTAGCCAAGAACGTTTTTTCTTTACTGGACTTATGTTCTGGAAGTTCAGGTAGAGGTTTTTCAATATCTATAGCTTGAAAATAATTTTCCCAATTATCGAAGTTATCAGAAAAATCGATTTTTAAGTCTGGAAGAATACCTGCTATATCACGTAAAAAATTACTTTTTTGAGCATTCAGATTTAATTTCACTTCTGTATTATCAATACTATAGAGCAATGTTCCTTTGCGAAATTTTTGACCAGCCTTTAGTGGCACCGATCCTCTTTTCATTTTTCCAGAAACCTCAGCAATCATATCTAATGTTTGCGCTGTAGACACTCTCCCATGAGCTGTAATCCAAGTATTAACATCTCCATATACTACTGGAGTGGTCTTTACATATTTCTTAATTTCTTTTGGAGGTTTCTTTTTAGGAGGGTCTTTCATTCCTCCTAAAACTTTTGAAAGTGCAAATGAACCCAAAACAATACTAATACCAGTAGCCACTATTATAAACTGACGCTTGTTCATATAAAAAATGTAAAATTATTCTGACTTGTATACAGACTGTAAAAATGGTGATTTTGTTACATAAATATACAAATTAACAGCTAGATGTTTAAACTTTTATTTCAATGGAAAATGGCAAGGATGAACTTATAATATCAAGGGTGTGAAAATTTGTTTAAAGTCTATTATATTTTCCTGTAATTCATATTAATCAATAAAGATTCTATTTAGCTTGTTATACAAGTATATTATTGCAATTTACATATTACTTAATAATGTTATTGTTTAAATTTTAAAATTGTACTAAATAATTTCTCTTATATAAAACTCAATATGAAATCTATTTTTACTTTTTTCATAATTATTTTTTTACTTTCTAGTTGTAGCCCAAATGATAAAAAAGAAGAGAAACAAGAACAATATGTAATTTTAATATCTCTAGATGGTTTTTCTCATGAATATGCAAAAAAATATAATGCTACCAATCTACTTACATTAGCCAAAGAAGGAATTGAAGCTAAAGCATTGATTCCACCCTATCCTTCCAAAACTTTTCCTAGCCATTACACCATTGCTACAGGTCTATATCCAGAGCATCATGGTATAGTAGGTAATAATTTTTACGACCCTAACTTTGAAGAATATTATTCCACTTCAAATAGAAATACTGTAGAAGATGGAAAGTGGTATGGCGGAACTCCAATTTGGTGTTTAGCAAAAAACTATAATGTACGATCAGCCACCTATTTTTGGATAGGTTCAGAAGCAGAAATTAATGGTTGCAGACCAAATTTCTACAACAATTATGACAAAACAGTTTCTATTAAAGAACGAATGGATAAAGCAATTGAATGGCTTCAATTACCAAAAAACGAACGCCCACAACTAATTTCTTTATATTTTTCATTAGTTGATGACAGTGGACATAAATTTGGTCCCAATTCAAAAGAAACTGAAGAATCTGTTAAACAAATAGACATAGCACTTGGTGATTTATTTAGTGAACTTGATAGTATAGATTTACCTATTAATATTATTGTTGTATCCGACCATGGAATGTACCCATTAGACCAATCAAAAAAAGTGTTTCTAGAAGATCTTTTGGATTGGTCAAAATTAGATGCCAACCCTACTGATGCTTTTGCAACCATTTATACTAGTAGCTCTACTGAAAGAGATAGTTTATTTACTATTTTAAAAAACAAAGAAGAAGGACGTTATATTACTTATAAAAAATCTGAGGTTCCAAAAAATCTACATTATAGTAATAATGACCGTATTGGTGACATTGTACTAATTGCAAATGCACCTCATTTTTTTATAAAGAAATCAAAAAAAGATTACTGGGGAACCCATGGGTTTGATCCTTATAAATATTCAGAAATGCATGGAATATTTTATGCTAAGGGATCAGCTCTAAAACAAAACCAACAAATACCAGCATTTGAAAGTATTCATATATATCTACTGATAGCAGAAATCTTGCAACTACCTTATGACTCTTCAAAAATTGATGGCAAACCTCATGTTCTTAAACATCTGTTGAAAGATCAGTTTTAAAATTGTGGTAAATGGCTAAACTAAAGCCTACTATTACTCCTGCAAAATGTAATTCATAACTCACCGAATCAAGTTGCTTTACCAAACCAAAAAACAAACTACTATATAATATTACCACCATTATGGCAATTAATAGAGATTTAATATCTCTTCTTAATAAACCAACCATAACTAAATATGTTGCTAACGCATATATTATTCCGCTTGCACCAATGTGCATTAGTGGTCGCGCAAAAATCCAAACCAAAACATTAGGAATAATATATGAAGCATAAAAAACAAATTTTGCTTTTTTGTAATAAAAATAGAACAATCCACCCCCCAGTAACAAAAGAGGGATAGTGTTAGAAATTATATGTGTAAAATTGATGTGTAATATAGGAGCTGTTAGTATGCCTAAAAGGCCGTAGTAATTTCTTGGTAGAATTCCGAAATGATGAAATTGATAACCATAAATATACTCTACTGAGAAAAACAACCACATCAAAAACACAAAACGAAAAGGGATGATCGATCTGCTAAAAACATTTGTTATATCGAAAGATAGCATAAAAAAACCCCCGACAAATCGGGGCTAATAATTATTTAGAAGGATCATCAATCATCTTCAATCCTATAAGTTTTGATTCTTCATACCCTACAGCCATATACCCAAGTACACCTCCTGAAGATTCAGCAATTTTTTTAGCAATTTCTTTAATACTTTCATAGAATTCAACTGCATATTGCTTATCAAACTTAGGTAATACATCATTTAGCTTTTCAAGTTCATCAATAATAATAGGGTTTCTATCTTGAGCGTCAGAAGGAAAACTTTGAATCATTATTAATAATTTATCTTCGAAATTATCAGCCACTTCCCTGTAATAGTCTAACAAACTAGCTCTAGCTCTTTTTTGCTTTTCTTTAGAAATACTTATCGCTTTTTTAATTTCTGTTTTATCAATATTGTTATCTGCACCTGCAATAAGAATTGAAACTAAAATTGGCGTTTTCAATATCAAGTCTATTTCACCTTCAGATAATTTTTCAAATTCTGGAATCATATTACTTATGGATTAAAATTACTATAGAACAATTAATTTATGATTTTTAAATTTAATACTAAATTTAAAATACAAACAGATTTTAATTTAAAAAAAGTAACTTATACTTAATTTAAAAAAAATAAAATATCCATCTCAACAATACAGATAGAAGAGTTATATTTAATATTAAGATAAAACAGTAGCTATTATGTACGAAAATTCGGAATTAGAAATATTTGTTGTTGAAGATGATCCCACTTATACAAAATTCTTAAAATATGTACTTGATCTAAATCCTGATTTTAAAGTAAAATTTTTTGATAATGGAAAAGATTGTGTTTCTAGTTTATATGAAAATCCTTCCATAATAACTCTTGACTACTCATTACCTGATATCTCAGGAGAAGAAGTTCTTCTAGAAATTAAAGAACAGTGTCCATCCGCCAATGTAATTATTATTTCTTCACAAGAGAAAATTGGCACGGCAGTAGAACTACTTAAACTTGGTGCTTTTGACTACATATCTAAAGATGAAGAGACTAAAGACAGGTTATTGAACAGCATTAATAATGCAAGAAATAATGCGTCATTAATTCAAGAAATCACACATTTAAGAGAGGAAATATCTGAAAAATATGAATTTGGAAAAAGTATAATAGGAAATAGTAAAGCTATAAAAAAAGTATTTTCATTACTTGAAAAAGCTGTTAAAACCAACATTACAGTATCAATAACAGGTGAAACAGGAACAGGTAAAGAACTCGTGGCTAAAGCTATTCACTACAACTCATCAAGAAATAAAAATAAGTTTATGGCAGTAAATATAGCTGCCATCCCTAATGAACTAATAGAAAGTGAATTGTTTGGTCATGAAAAGGGAGCGTTTACTGGAGCAACTACAAGACGAATAGGGAAGTTTGAAGAAGCAGACGGTGGGTCTATTTTCCTAGATGAAATTGGAGAAATGGACATAAACATGCAAACTAAATTATTGCGGGTATTACAAGAACGAGAAGTAACACGGGTAGGAGGAAATGAAGTGAAAAAAATAAATGTGAGAGTAATAGCCGCTACTCACAGAAACCTGTCTGAAGAAGTTCAAAAAGGAAACTTTAGAGAAGATTTATATTATAGACTCCTAGGGTTGCCTATTCACCTTCCTCCTCTACGAGAACGAGAGACTGACATAATTACTATTGCTAAATTTTTATTAAATCAATTTTGTGAAGAAAATGAAATGAATCCAATAACTATTAGTAAAGAAGGGAGTGAAAAATTGTTGAAATACCATTTTCCTGGTAATGTAAGAGAACTTAAATCAATAATAGAATTAGCAGCAGTTATGGCAGATAATGGTGTAATTGAAGACAGTGATATTTCATTTAATAGCCTTTCCAAAGAAGATGGATTTGTATTTGAAGAAATGACAATGCGCTACTATACTTTTAAAATCATAAGACATTTTCTAAATAAATATGAAAATGATATTCCATTAGTTGCCAAAAAACTAGATATTGGTAAATCTAGTATTTACAGATATTTAAAAGAAATGGAAGAAGAAAACGTTTAAGCGTATGCCAAGTTCATCTCAATTAGAAAAATATGTTAAGAATGGAAGCTTTTATAAGGCGGTGGTGGAGGATGGTGCTGATATAATTTTTGTAGTGAACTACGAAGGCGAAATATTATACCATAATCCATCTGTAGAAGAAAATTTAGGTCACCCCCCATTAAGTCTAATTGGCTCTAATTTTTTCGATTATATACTCCCCGAAACTATTTTAGAACTAAAAGCTAAGTTCTTTGATTGTATAATAAAACCTTATATTGAAAGTATAGAATTTCGTTTTAGAAAAAATGATGACACATATAGTTATTTAGAATTTAATTCTGTTAACCTAAAACATAAAGAAGGTATTGATGGACTAATTCTAGATTGCAGAGATATTACCCAACGTATTAAAGATTCGGAAGAACTTCTGAGAGCACAAAAGGCTAAAGAACAATTTCTGGCTAACATGAGCCATGAAATTAGAACCCCAATTAATGGAATAGCAGGTATGGTGACTCTACTATCAGAAACTTCCATTACTCCACAACAAAAAAAATACCTTGATGCAATAAGAAATTCTTCCGATAATTTAAAAGTTATAATCAATGATTTTCTAGACCTTTCTGTTATTGAATCTGGAAAACTTAAATTAGAAAAAATTGGATTCAATATTAAATACCAATTATCTCATATTATAGAAGGTTTCAAGTTTCAAGCAGATGAAAAGGGGGTAAAATTAGACTTCTCATTAGACCCATCTCTTGATACCGTGATATTAGGCGACCCAGTTCGATTAAATCAAATATTAATTAACCTAATAAGTAATGCTATCAAATTCACACATGAAGGGGGGATTAAAATAGTAGCTAAATGTGGAGAAGAAGATAAGGAATGGCTTACTGCTACATTTGATGTAATAGATACTGGAATTGGTATATCTAAAAATAACTTATCCGCAATTTTTGAGAGTTTTACTCAAGCTGATGAAACTGTTACAAGACTGTTTGGAGGAACAGGTCTAGGGCTATCCATTAGTAAACAATTGGTAGAGTTACAAAATGGTACTATTAGCGTGAAAAGTGAGGAGAATATTGGAACTACTTTTAGTTTCAGCATCATTTATCAAAAAGGAAATAATAAAGATTTAGTAATACAAAGAGGATCAATCGATGGTAAAATAAACAAATATGACCAATCGCTAGAAAATGTTAAGGTACTTCTTGTTGAAGATAATGATATAAATAGATTGTATGCCGCTAACATTTTAAAAAAATGGAAATGTAATTATCAAATCGCAGAAAATGGTCTTATTGCTACTGAGAAAGTTAAAAAAGGTAATTATAATATTATTTTAATGGATGTACAAATGCCTGTAATGGATGGAATTGAAGCTACAAAGATTATTAGAAAAATGCCTGATCCTATCAATATTATTCCAATAATAGCTCTAACTGCTAATGTAATTAAAGGTGATGATGAAAAATACAAAAAAGCTGGAATGAATGATTACTTATCCAAACCATTTTTGCCTGAAGACTTGTTCGATATCTTACTAAAATATACAGAAATAGATCAAAGAGAAGAAAAAGATAAAAACAACATCAATAAAACATTACCGAATAATATCCAACCACATAAATTCATTGATTTAACTTATCTTAAATCAATGAGTGGTAATGACATGAATTTCATAAAAGAAATGATAATGTTATTTTTGGAACAAACACCTAAAATTATTGCTGAATTGAAACATAGTTTAGATAACAATAATTGGGTCGAATTAAAAAAAATTGCACATAAAGCAAAACCAACAATGGTATTTTTTGGCTTGAAAAAATTACAAAAAATATTATCGCAACTCGAAAAATCTAATACTACTAAAATAGATATTCTCTCAACTAGAGAAAAAATAAATGAAATAGAAACTGATTTTAAAAAGATTTCTATTGAATTAGAAGAGCTATTGCATAATCCTATTTAAATACAAGTTGCCATAATTGTAAACTATGTCATCCTCTTCTAATTTTAGTAATTAGGTCAAGGCATGATTTTACATTATTTTTTAATGTCTCCATATCCCCTTTTGCTAAGATTTCTTTAGAAATTAATTGAGAACCCATTCCAACACAGGTTACACCTGCATCAAACCAGCCTTTAAGATTTTCTTCGGTTGGAGAGACTCCACCGGTAGGCATTACGCTTGTCCAAGGTTGAGGTCCTTTTATTCCTTTCACAAATTTTGGCCCGTACACATCACCCGGGAAAAGCTTTACAATTTCACACCCTAATTCTTCAGCTCTAGCAATCTCTGTTAAACTACCACATCCTGGTGACCATAACACTTTACGTCTATTACATGCAATAGCAATATCTTCCCTCAACACAGGCGTTACAATAAAATTTGCACCCAATTGCATGTATAGCGATGCCGCCCCAGCATCGGTGATAGAGCCTACTCCCATAATCATTCCGGGTAATTCAGCGATCGCGAATTTATTTAGCTCTCCGAAAATC
>JAOUKH010000094.1 GCA_029882685.1 Cyclobacteriaceae bacterium | reverse complement strand
AACAAACATGAAATAAAAGTAGAAAACGAACCTGGGTCACCCAAATTAACCAATTAAATCAATGTAATTAATTGATATACTGATAGATATGATTTTACACACTAAGAAGTGTCGAAGTCAGGAAAAATATTGAAGAAAACACGAATTCAACTTCAGAACAAATGTATTTCGATTGGGTGAAAAATATTGAAGCTGACCTTTGTTCTTGATTCTACTTTGTTAGGTTGTTGATATTACTTTGGGTTTGTAAATACATGAGCCAAATCCGAATGTAATTACTTGCTCCCAGAAATAACCACCACAATTTCCCCTTTCACTTTACCACCGCCACTTTCGTAATACTGTTTTATTTCACTAAGTGTACCGTTAATGGTTTCTTCATGTATTTTGGTAAGTTCTCTTGAAATGGAAGCTTTTCTGTCTTCACCAAAGTATTCAATAAATTGATCTAGTGCTTTTAATAGGCGATGTGGAGATTCATAAAGCACAATGGTTCTAGTTTCTTCACTTAACTGTTCCAATTTTGTTTTTCTACCTTTCTTGTGAGGCAAAAATCCTTCAAAAACAAAGCTATCGGAGGGTAATCCTGATTTTACCAAAGCAGGCACAAAAGCTGTGGCTCCAGGCAAACATTCTACATTAATATTATGATCCAAACATGCTCGAACCAATAAAAACCCAGGATCAGAAATGGCTGGAGTTCCCGCATCGGAAACCAAAGCCATAATTTCTCCATTTTTCATCCTATGAATAAGTCGATCTACCTGCTTATGTTCATTAAAGACATGGTAACTCATTAATGGATTTGATATTTCGTGGTGCTTTAATAATACTCCTGTATTACGAGTATCTTCAGCCAAAATCACATCTACTTCTTTGAGTAGGCGTATGGAACGTAAGGTGATATCTTCCAGATTGCCAATTGGTGTAGGCACAATATATAATGAAGTTGATCCCATTGGCTTACGCTATTTTGTCAATGGCTTCTGCCAATTTCCTGTCTTTTTCGGTAATGATGTCTCCTGCATCATGTGTACATAGTCTAATCTCCACTTTATTATACACATTACTCCAGTTAGGGTGGTGATCCATTTTTTCGGCTACCAATGCCACCTGTGTCATGAAACCAAAAGCTTCAATAAAATTGTTGAACTCAAACGTTCTAACAAGTTGATTATTCTCTTCTCTCCACATCATTAAATAAAGATGAATAACCCACAAACAAATCGCAAACAAAATACTAAAAAGCGTATTAGGAATTTTGTTTTACGATTATGTCTCTGAACAAACTGAATTTAAATCTTTTGATGGTGAAACTAAAAGCCCAATAAATTATTTAGAGGGCATTTTCACATGCTGATTTTTATACTATTACTCTTTAATATAACCTTTTCGTTTAAGGATAGTTTCTACAAACTTACGATCGTTATCGGTATTAAAAATTTTAAAAGGTAAATGAATGATTTGTGCTTTATTTACTTTTAACAAAATATAATTTTTACCAACCTTAGCTGATTTAATCTGATCCCATTTTAATGGCATACCTTGCTTGCTATTCAGTTTTATCAAAACTTGCTGACTATTTATTTCATACCCTAGCTTTTCAAAAAGCATTTTCCCTTGTTCTAACTGCGTAACACCAGCAAACTGAATAAGCCAAAATAATAAATACAAAACAACGGCAATTGCTGTACCAATAAACCACCACATATTAGGAATCCATATGTACCCACTACATAGAGCAATTACTATTAATCCTACCCACCATTGTTCTTTTAACACATTGCCAAGCGCAATTTTTATATAAGTGTTCTTATCAAGTTGGTATTTTCTTGTTTTTACAATCATCTTCTTTCTCTCTTTTCCTATTTTACTAATTTATTGCTTTTAAACTTATATCCATACTTTTTATTGAATGAGTAAGTGCACCAACTGAAATATAATCTACTCCTGTTTCAGCCACATCAACAATAGTTTGCTCGGTTATCCCTCCACTTGCTTCCGTTTCGTACTTACCGTTTATTAACTGAACTGCCTCACGAATATCTGATGGCATCATATTGTCGAGCATAATTATGTCAATACCTCCAGCATCTAACACTTGCTTCACTTCGTCTAAATTTCTAGTTTCTACTTCAATTTTAAGATCAAGTTTATTTTCTTTCAAATATTTTTGCGTTGCAAAAATGGCTTTATTAATTCCTCCTGCAAAATCAATATGATTATCTTTTAGCATCACCATATCATATAGTCCAAAACGATGATTAGTTCCTCCACCAATCGCCACGGCCCATTTTTCCATAATACGGAAATTAGGAGTTGTTTTTCTGGTATCTAGAAGTCTGGTTTTTGTAGTACTTATAAGCTGAGTAAGTTTACGTGTGTATGTAGCAATGCCACTCATCCGTTGCATACAGTTTAGTACTAATCGTTCCGAACTTAATATACTTCGTGCATTACCCTCCATAACAAAACCAATATCTCCATTACTTACTATATCTCCATCTTTAAATTTATATTCTATATTTAATTCTGAATCTACAGCCTCAAAAATATAAGCCGCCATTTCAAGACCAGCAATTACACCATCATCTTTAATAAGTAATTGTGCCTTACTTTTTGACTTAATAGGAATTGCCGCCAATGTTGAATGATCTCCACTACCAATATCTTCCTTTAATGCTGCTTTAATAAATGAGCTAATTGCTTGTTTAGTAAGGTATTCTGTATTCACGAAGCAAAAATATAAAAAAGCGAGAGTTTAAAAGGTCTACAAGAATTATTTGTTTGGCTCTATAACAAATTTTAGGAGCAAATTTTAAAATTTGCCATAGCTGTTTTCTTATCATACATTAGTGGCGTGGAAGTTACTTTCGTGCTATTTTTAATTTAATACATTTAAACTGTACTTATTGTATCATAATATGTAAATAATACACCTCTTTCTATTTTCAATAAAACTCATTGAATTACAATCTTTAGAGATTTATTTTGATCTACTTATTTAGAACTAAATAATTATTCGGTCTGCATTTTGTGTTATTATTGATTATCTTCAAAAAAGTTTATAACTATTTGCCTAATGAAAAAAACAATCTTATACATAAGTTTAATCCTTTTTTCAGTGAATGGGTTTTCACAAACAAAGATAAGGACACTTCCCAGGAACATTAATGCCCCTAATTACAACAACTATTATCCTGCTATAAGCGGAGATGGAAATTCATTAGTTTTCATGTCGAATTTTACCAATTCGGGAGAGTCATCAATGAGTTACACTTATAAGATCGATGTTACTACTTGGAGCGATCCGGTAGAATTACCAAGAGCTATTAATTTGAATCATTTATTATTTGAAGGAGGGTATTCTTTAAATTTTAATGGAAAAACACTTTTTTTCACTTTCAAAAAAAGTGGAGGTATTGGTGGGTATGATATATGGTATAGTAAGTTTAGTAATGGAACGTGGCAAGGGGCAAAAAACATGGGGAATAAAATTAATACTTCTGCCCATGAAGGCATGCCTTCAATATCCTCTAGTGGAGAGTCATTGTATTATTGCAGGTGTGAAACGATGAATGAAATAGAAGCTACAGGTTGTAAAATTGTAGTAGCTACTAAAAACGGATCCTTGTGGGAGGATGCTAAGCCATTACCAAATAACGTTAATAGTTATAATCCACAATCGCCCAAAATAATGGCTGATGGTGAAACGTTAATTTTTTCATCTAAGCAAGGTGGTAGTGCCGATTTATACCTCACAAGAAAAACTGTAGATGGTTCTTGGACTGACCCTGTATCTATGAATTTTGCAAACACTACAAATAATGAACAATTTGTTAGCGTGGCAGCAAAGGGAAGGTACTTGTTTCATGATGTGAAATCCGGACGTGGTAGAGCCATTGAAATGCTATTGATACCAGATGAATTTAAAGCCAAAGACGTAATGCATGTTAAGGGTACTGTTGTAAACCCAATTACAAATGAAAGAATCCCATCCACACTCAAGGTGTATGATATTGCAACTCGCGAAAGAATTGTTTTTCAAGAGTTAAATGAGAATTCAGAATTTAACTTTGCAATAAAAGAAGGAAAAGCTTACGATTTTTCAATTGAACCTAAAGACAATTCGTATGGCTACTTTTCAAAAATATATGATTTAGGTCAAATGAAAGCCTCTTCAAGAGACGAATTAGAAATTAAACTTTCACCATTTAAAAGAGGTCAAACGGTTGAATTGGGGGCTCTTGCTTATTCTGATATGAGTACCGAAATTGATGACAATGCTACTTATGAATTAAGAAGGCTAGTTCGATTATTGAAAAACAATAGCAATGAAGGTTTTGAACTTAAAGTACATCGTTATAACTACTTAGAGGACAATATAGCTAGTTCGGAAGACCTTACTGAAGTTATTATTGATACACTCTGGACTGAAATAGAGAAAACAATTCAAGTTGTGGATACAATAATGGTGCCTTATGCAATGGATTCTACAGCCTCGGATTCTGTATCTTCAGTTTCCAATAATGATGAGCTGTCTTCTGACTCCGCCAGCATGTTGGCAACAAATTTCGATATGTTTGAACAAAGAATAGAAGTTAGAGACTCTGTAATTATGGTACCTTATTATGATTTAAAGTATACTTATCATAATGACAGAACTTTAAAACAAGTTAAAGCTTTAGTTCAATATTTGGTTGGAAAAGGTTTAGCAGAAGAACAATTACAATATACTACCTCGAAAACAACTGATAGACCACCAAGAGGAAAGCCTCAAATCATTGTTTCTATAAAAATGTTATAATGATATGGGTACTACTACAGTGGTTTTGTCCCACATAAGTATCATTTCTATATGATCTTCAATTTCTTCAAAGGTAATTGTGAATTGTTCAATAACATTATCACTTTGATAAGAAGGAACTGTAACTGATAATTGATCTTTAGTAGCATCTCTGTTAGCTTTTGCAGAAAAATCAACACCCCATTGCCCATATTCTGTATTAAATATCACCTCCCATTGGGTTTCATTGGGAATAGTCCATAAAGTATATTTCCCAGCAGGTAATATTTGATCTACAATCTTCAAATCTACTGTAGTTGAAAAGGTAGTAGCTTCGTTAGCACCTGTTCTCCATACTTCTCCATAGGGTTCTAACCCTCCAAAGATTTCTCTATCATTTTTATAAGGTCTACAATATACTATCTCAATTCTAGCACTATCAATACTAAAAACTTCTGTAGATACAGGGCTGTGTGATTTAGTGGATACTCTTAAAAATATTCCGACAACCATTAATACAGCTATAACAACACCTATTACTATTAATGTTTTTTTCATTTTATACTTTTAGTACGCTATATAACTCCTTTTCTGCTAATAAAGTTGTTTAAATGTAATAAAATAAAGTTTATTGTATTTTTTGGTCAACAGGAATCAGTGAATTTAAACCCTATTCCATGATAATTGATGATGTTAATTGAGCGATCTTTTTTTAAATATTTGCGAATTTTGGAAATGAAAACATCCAAACTTCTTCCAAGAAAGTAATCATCTGACCCCCAGATTTGCTTCAAAATATACTCTCTTTTCAGTACTTCCCCTTGATGGTCACAAAATAATTGAAGTACATCTGCTTCTTTTTGTGTAAGTTTTTGTGTTGAGAAATTTACTGTAAGTGTTAGATTATTATAATCAAAAGTGTAGTTCCCTATTTTATAAGATAGTTTATCACCTTTTGTGCTACTCGTTCTTTTAAGAAAAACATTAATACGATAGATCAGCTCTTCCATATTAAATGGTTTGGTAATGTAATCATCCCCTCCTTTTTTAAATCCCTCCAACTTATCCTCAACCATAGATTTAGCTGTTAAAAAAAGAATAGGGATGTTTTTATCTGTTTTCCGTATTTGTTCTGCAAGTTTAAACCCATCCATTTTTGGGAGCATTACATCTAAAACACAAAGGCTAAATGATTCTCTTTTAAATGCTGAATGTGCTTGCAAACCATCTTCACACAATGTGACATTAAATCCTTCATGTACCAGGTTGTCTTTAATTACAAAACCAAGGTTTTTGTCATCTTCTGCTAATAATATATTTATGGATTTTATCATAAATCAATAGGAAGGTAAATAGTAAATAGACTTCCTTTGTCTAGGTCACTAGATAATTCTATTGACCCATTGTGAGCTTTAAGCATTAAATTGACATAGTACAAGCCTAATCCAAAGCCTTTTACATTATGTACATTACCAGTAGGTACTCGGTAAAATTTACTAAATATTTTTTGCTGCTCCTTTTTTTCTATGCCTATACCGTAATCTTTGATTTGAATAATAATACTTTGGTTAATATTTTTTGTTAATATTTCTATTTTTGGAGGTTCTGTGCCACAATACTTTATGGCATTATCGAGCAGGTTGTAAATAATATTAGTAAAATGAAGCTGATCTGCTTTTATTTTGTTTTGTGAAGCTTCAAAAACACTTTTCACGTTACCCTGTAATTGTTCAATTTTAGGGCTTAATGTAGTAAGAGTCTGATCAATAATAGAATGTATATCAAAAACTTCTTTTTTGAGAGCAATAGGCTCATCATCCAAAGTTGCTATTTGAAGTACTCTATCTACCTGTGTTTTTAGTCTATGACTTTCGTTTTGAATTATAGTAGCATAACTCATGAGGCGACCAGGGTTTTCTAGAATATCAGGATTTTTCAATACTCCTGATGATACCGAAATGGTAGAAATAGGAGTTTTAAATTCATGAGTCATGTTATTAATAAAATCTTTCTGGATTTCGGATAAACGTTTTTGTTTGAGTATAATAAAGGAAGCATAAGCAAAAAATATGATCACAACAAATAGAACAATGGTAGAAAACACCCACACCTCCATTCTATTAATAATTTGAAATTCCTTATCAGGAAAGTATACTCCAAAATAGTATTGCTGCTTTCCCCATTTTGGTAAAGACGTTTGTACTTCTTCATTTAAAGGTTGCTGATCAAAAGACACATAATTTCCATATACCATTTTGTCGTCATTGCAATCATAAATGCCATATTCAAAATCGGCCTGAATATTTCTTTTTTGAAATTCGGTTTTTAATAGGTATTCTAATATTCCCGCATCAATTTCATTAGTAATAGTAACAACATAATAGTTTGTAGAGAGTTGTTCTATTGGATTGATTTCAGGAGGGGAGGTTCTGCTAATTTCAAATAGTTTACTTGCTACAGTATACAATGCAGTATTTACATCTCTATTAAATTGATCTTCATTTAAATCAAATGCTTTTTTCAACCAATATACCTGTGTTGAGGCTATGCCAACAATAGATATAATAGCCAAAACTATTACTGCACGTATAACTCCTCTCTTCATATGTGTTACAATTTATGGAATTACAGAAAAATGTATAACTTTTTTATGCAATTAGACAGAAAAACAACACTTTGCAATAAAATTATAAATTTCCTGCATCATGAAAAGCACATTGAAATTCACATTCTTGTTATTCTTTATTACCTCTAGCATGTTTGGTCAGATACAGACTAATCTAGAGCTCATTGATATCTTTAATATGGAATTTGTTTCTGATCCTCAAATTTCTCCAGATGGGTCAAAAATTATTTATGTACGGAATTTTAAAGATGTAATGACCGATAAAAATCTATCTAACTTATGGATAGTGAATTTTGATGGAACAAAGAACAGACCTATTACTACAGGAAATCAAAATGATTTTTACCCACGTTGGTCACATAAAGGAGATAAAATTATATTTAAATCCAATAGAGCTGATGGAAAAATGAAGTTATATATGATGTGGTTGGATACAAAAGAAACTGTACCCTTAACTAATACACCTAAAGCTCCTGGACAAGTAGCATGGTCTCATAATGATAAACATTTGGCATTTACTATGTTTGTTCCTAAAAATCACCCTTCTATTGTTAAAATGCCTGCAAAGCCTGAAGGAGCAAAATGGAATAAGCCACCTACTTATATTGATAATATGAATTATAGGGGTGATGGTGCTGGGTATTTAAAAAGTGGAAATACGCAGTTATTTACATTATCAACGGATGGAGGTACACCAAGACAATTAACATTTACAGATTTTGATCATGGTGCTCCTATTTGGTCAAAAAATGATACCCATCTTTATTTCAGTGCTAACTTTCATAAAGACGAAGAATTTGAACCTCTTGATAGTGAAATACACCAAATAGCGATTGAAGATGGAGCAATAACTACGTTGACAAAAAGATATGGTCCTGATAGTAACCCCGTATTATCTCCAGATGGTTTAAAAGTAGCATATACTGGTTTCGATGACAGGCATCAGGGATATCAAGTTACGCACCTATATGTGATGAATACAGACGGCACCAATTCCAAAATTATCTCAACAAATTTTGATAGAGATATTCAAAATATAATCTGGGATAGTAATGGTAAAGGTCTTTACTTTCAATATAATGATAAAGGAGATACAAAAATAGGGCATATTACTCTATCTGGTAATGCAACCGTAAAGGCTGAGGGTTTGGGTGGACTGTCCTTAGGAAGACCTTATAATGCTGCAAATTATACAGTGTCAAAAAATAATATGTTTGCCTATACATTAGGAGGAACAAATCATCCAGCAGACCTTGGTGTAATGGATAGTAAGAGTAGTAAAAGAATTACTGCATTGAACGATGATCTATTCTCTTTTAAAAACCTTGGTAAGGTAGAAGAAATTTGGTGGGAGTCGTCATTTGATCAAAGAAAAATTCAAGGTTGGGTAGTAACTCCACCAAATTTTGATCCTTCTAAGAAATATCCTATGATATTAGAAATTCATGGAGGACCATTTTCTAGCTATGGATCGGTTTATTCTGCAGAAATACAAGCATATGCAGCCGCAGGATATGTTGTTTTGTATAGCAACCCAAGAGGAAGCACTAGCTATGGAGAAGAATTTGGGAATTTAATTCATCATGATTATCCTAATCACGACTATGAGGATTTAATGTCAGGTGTTGATGCGGTAATCAATAAAGGATTTATTGATGACAAAAATCTTTTTGTGACTGGTGGTAGTGGTGGTGGAGTATTAACAGCCTGGATAGTTGGTAAAACGGATCGGTTTAAAGCAGCAGTAGTTGCAAAACCCGTTATTAACTGGTACAGTTTTGTTTTGTATGCTGATGGAGTACAGTTTTTCTATAAATACTGGTTTCCAAATAAGCCTTGGGAAGATCCAACCAATTATCTAAAACGATCTCCTTTATCTTATGTTGGTAATGTAACAACTCCAACTATGCTGCTAACTGGAGAAGAAGATTTTAGAACCCCCATAGCTGAATCCGAACAATTTTATGCCGCTTTGAAACTTGAAAATGTAGAAACTGCACTAGTAAGAATCCCTGGAGCTTCTCATGGCATAGCCAACAGACCTAGTAATCTAATTGCAAAAATTGCAAGTATATTAGCTTGGTTTGAAAAGTATAAAGACACAGAAGAAACGAAATGATCAATCAAAGGGGCATAATTATCCTTTTTTAGAGTAACTTGGTGAAAAACACAAAATTATTACTTTCGGCAGAGTTGTGCTAATAAAGGAAGGAGCTTTATCAAATTAACGCTTCTTCTATTCAACAAAATACAAAAATTATGAAACGAATTTATATTATCTTATTTTCTATAGTTGTAGGCTGTTCTAGCCCTAATGAAACAACAGAACTAGCTCGTTGGGAAAAACATGCAGCAGCAACTGAAATTATTAGGGACGACTTTGGCGTACCCCACATCTATGGAAAAACTGATGCTGACGCTGTGTTTGGATTGCTATATGCTCAGTGTGAAGATGATTTTAATCGAGTAGAACGAAATTATATTTGGGCTATTGGTAGACTAGCAGAAGTTGAGGGTGAAAAGGCACTTTACAGTGACCTAAGAGCCAGATTATTTATGACTAAGGAAGAAGCTATTGAACATTATGAAAATAGCCCTGAATGGTTAAAAAAACTTTGTGAAGCTTTTGCTGATGGTATAAATTATTACTTGTATACCCACCCAGAAGTTAAGCCTAAACTACTCACACATTTTGAGCCATGGATGCCTATGTATTTTAGTGAGGGTTCTATTGGAGGAGATATAGAACGTATCTCAACTAACAATATAAAGAGTTTTTATGAATCTGATCCTGCCCAATTGCTTAGTAAAGCTGATGATGGATTGATACGACTTAATGATAATGAGCCTAGGGGATCAAATGGATTTGCGATATCGGGTAAATTAACGGAGTCGGGAGATGCTATGCTTTTGATAAACCCACATACCTCATTCTTTTTTCGTGGAGAAGTACATGTGGTAAGTGAAGAGGGTCTCAATGCCTATGGTGCAGTTACTTGGGGGCAATTTTTTGTATATCAAGGATTTAATGAAAAAACAGGGTGGATGCATACATCAACGTATACAGATGTCATGGATGAGTTTGTGGAAACAGTAATAAAAACTGATGATGGATTTGAATACACCTATGGTGATGAACAACGACCTGTCGAGGTGTTAGAAGTGACACTCAATTATAAAACTGATGAAGCGTTGAAGGACAAAAAGTTCACCATGTATCGCACACACCATGGTCCAGTGACGAGTTTATTAGAAAACAAATGGGTAGCATCAGCAATGATGTGGAATCCGGTAAAAGCACTTATACAATCGTTTACGAGAACTAAATTAAATGGACATAAAGAATTTAGAGAGATGATGGACATTCGTACCAACTCTTCAAATAACACTGTTTATGCCGATGCCGAAGGAAATATTGCGTATTACCATGGTAATTTTATCCCTAAACGTGATACCACTTTTGATTATAGAAACCCAGTTGATGGTAGTAATCCAGCTACCGACTGGCAAGGGTTACACACCGTAGACGAGATTATTACGGTAATTAATCCAGAAAACGGTTGGATTCAAAATTGTAATTCTACCCCCTTCACAAGTGCAGGAGAAAACAGCCCGAAAGAAAAAGATTATCCAAGATATATGTCCTTAAATCGCGAAACTTTTCGTGGAGTTCATGCTATTCGATTATTAGAACAATCAAAGAACTTAACACTTGATAAACTAATCGTAACAGCTTATGACCCTTTACTTCCTGCTTTTGAAGTACTAATTCCTGGATTAATTGCTGCTTGTGATCAAATGACTTTAACAGATCCTTCTATAATCGAAGCGGTTGAAGTGTTGAGAAACTGGGATTTTGCAGTTTCAAAAGAATCGGTAGCCATGTCTATAGCACATTTTTATGGTACTCAATGTTTTAGGGATGGAATATTTCCAGAAGGTTTAAGTCGTATGGAAAAAATTAAATACATGGCTACAGCCTCACCGATAGAAGAACGTCATGCTATTTTTAAGAAGACTATTGCCAAACTTATAGAAGATTTTGGTAGTTGGAATACGCCTTGGGGAGAAATAAACAGATACCAACGAGTTAATGGAGATATAAAACAACCGTTTAATGATAGTCTACAAAGTATACCTGTAGGTTTGGCTTCGGGCAGATGGGGAGCATTAGCATCTTTTGGTGCCAGATCGTATAACAACACTAAACGCATTTATGGCACCTCTGGAAATAGCTTTGTGGCTGTTGTAGAGTTTGGAGAAAAGGTAAAGGCGAAATCTATGTTAGCTGGTGGTCAAAGTGGAGATCCTGAATCGCCACATTTTGATGATCAGTCTCAGCGTTATGCAGATGTTTTATTCAAAGATGTAGCATATTATCGTAGCGATGTAGAACAAAGAGCAAAATACACTTATCACCCAGGTGATAAGGAATAGTAATATTTAATCAAGAGGAACTCAATCAATAACAAAAAAATGTTAAAACATAGCTACTTATTATATTCATTACATTGCCTCGCTGTACTTTTTATATTTTCTGTATCAGGAATTGCACAGAATAACTGGGAATCAGCTATCAATGAACAACTTCCACAAACATTAAAGAAACATAAAGAGTTTGTGAGTATTCCGAATGTTGCTGTAAATAAAGAAGATATTCATAAGAACCTTGAATGGGCTAGAAAGGAATTTGAAAAACAAAAATTTAATGTTAGGCTATTGGAGTCTTCTACTCTTCCAGTATTCTTTGCAGAAAGGATTGTGAGTGAAAAGGCGAAAACAATCCTATTCTATTTTCATATTGATGGGCAAGCTGTTAATCCTGATAAATGGGATCAGGAAAATCCCTTCAAACCAGTATTAAAACAACAAGATAAAAATGGTAGTTGGCAATCGATAGATTGGGGAAATATTGATGGAGAAATTAATCCTGAATGGAGAGTGTTTGGTCGATCCTCTGCAGATGATAAGGCTCCAATTATGATGATACTATCTGCCATTGAATTGCTCGACAAGCAGAAAGAGAAGCTTCAATATAATATAAAAATCATGATTGATCCTCAAGAAGAGGCAGGATCAGATGGGTTACTATCTACTTTAGAACAATACAAAAAAGATTATGCAGCAGACTATATGCTAATAATGGACGGGCCAGCTCATCCTACAAACAAACCCACCCTCACCTTTGGTTTCAGAGGGATTGCTTCCTGTAGTATAAGCATCTATGGCGCAAAATTGCCTCAACATAGTGGTCATTATGGGAATTATGCACCCAACCCAGTTTTCGCCATGTCGCATTTACTGGCAAGTATGAAAGATGAACATGGAAAAGTAGTTATTGAGAATTATTATGATGGGATAGAAATAACTCCAGAAGTAGAAGCTATTCTTAAGCAAGTTCCTGATAATGAAAGTGAAATAAAAAGGGGGCTGGTTATAAACAAACCCGACCAAGTTGGAAAAAGTTATCAAGAATCTCTACAATTTCCTTCTTTAAACGTACGTCATATTGAAACTTCTTGGAAGGGTCCTGGGTTAAAAACTGTTATCCCAGAAATTATCACAGCATATTTGGATGTGCGACTAGTATCAGAAACAGAAGGGGCAATACAGTTAGAAAAGATACGAAAACACATTAAAAAACAAGGATATCTAATCCTTGACAGAGAACCAACCGATGATGAACGATTAGCCAATTCT
>JAOUKH010000093.1 GCA_029882685.1 Cyclobacteriaceae bacterium | reverse complement strand
ACATATTGCAAGAGGTTGATTAGGCATTAATACATGTCCTTTATGGTCATCAAAATATTCATCATTGCCATAATATATAGCTGATTTTCCTGTAAATATACAGGGGCCATCATCTGGCATTGGGTCTTTTATGGCACATACTTCAACACTATCAATAAAAATATTTTCGGACGTGTCGTAATGGTTTGGAGATAAAATTCGATAAGGGCGTTTTGCACGAATTTCTATGGTTCCAAACCCAACATCAGTAATCATTTTAATATAGTCATTTAAAGGAAGTGATCCGCTTAAACAAAGTGCACGGAGTGTGTCGTCATTGGTTAAAGCTTCAGGCATTTCCTGATTGCAAATAGGATCGGATAATACCAAACGCCCATGCGGCTTTAGTACCCTAAACATTTCTTGAAGTGCTTTTTTTAAGTCTTCTTCTTTAAAAATATTAAATAAACAGTTTTGTGCTGCTACATCAATACTATTGTTTTGTACTGGCAAGCTTAAAGCATCCCCTTTTTTTAACGTTACAAAGTTGGATTTGAACCAAGGATTTAATTTCTCTGCTTCCTTGAAATTTTCTTGGCTTGCTGTTAACATTTCATCCACTACATCAATACCTATAACTCCTTCTTCGTTTCTATTAAAATAGGCAAACTGGAGCAATTCCATACCTCCACCAACACCCACATAAAGTATTTTAGGATTGTTAACCAAATCACGAGGATGAACAGTACTACCACATCCATAATTCATTTCTAACATTTTTTTTGGAATGTTGAGATCAGGCAATTGCCAAACAGGTGTTGTAGTACAACAAAGCCCAACATCGGGTGTTTCAGCTGCTTTTTTATATACGTTTTTAGTGGTTTCTAAATACTCACTCATAGTTTTTTATGTAATAGTAATGGGTTCACAAAAATAGTAATAATAGTGAAGCTGTTTGTTGATTATAAAGTTATGGATATGATCATCAAACTATTGTCGTGATATAGACTAGTCATTTGATTTATTATAGTGTAATGACTATATTAAATGTTTAAACAACTAACTTATTTTTATGAAAAATTTACCACTAGGATTAATCGGTCGTATTATGTATGCTTTACCATTGCTCGGATTTGCTATTGGGCATTTTACTAGTGCCAATCAAATGGCAGGAATGGTGCCTTCTTATTTCCCTGCACCTGTAGTTTTTGTTTATTTAACAGGAGTGGCATTATTAGCAGCAGGAATTAGTATTATTATTCAAAAGAAAGCAAAATTGGCTACAATGCTACTTGGAGTGATGCTTTTGATATTTGTTTTGACACTTCACCTTCCTGGAATGATGGGAGGTGATCAAACAAGTATGGCCATGTTCATGAAAGATTTATCTATGGCTGGAGCAGCATTCTTTATGTCGAGTGTTTTTAGTGATTAAGAGTGCTTTTATTCAATACTCAACTCCCGAATAATTTGTTCGGGAGTTTTTGTTTAGCCACTATTTAACAAAATAGTCAATAAATCGTATTATGTTTATCAATTAAATAAATATCAATGAATAGACTACATCAACTTTTTATCATCTTAGGGACAATAATAGTATCATATTCTAATCTTCATGCCCAAACAATGGGTTTTGAAGATTATAATCCTCCATCAACACTTGTAGTACCAGAAAATAAAATTAACAAAGCAAAATATCCATTCATAGATGTCCACAGTCATCAATCCCGAATGCCAGATCAGGATTTAAAAGCACTAAAAGCTGAAATGGATAAGATTAATATGGGGATAATGGTTAATTTAAGTGGAAGAGGTTTTAAAAGAACCGCAAGTGGTGGATTTGGAATAAATGGTACAGATCATTTAAAAAAAGCTATTGAAAACAGCAATAAAAATGCCGCTGGTAGAGTAGTAGTTTTTACTAACATATCATTCACAGGCATTGGGGAAAAAGACTGGACTAAAAAGGCAGTAAAAGAGTTGGAAGAAGATGTAAATGCTGGAGCCAAAGGACTAAAAATATACAAAAGCCTTGGGTTTAGTGTAAAAGATACTGAAGGAAAAAGAGTAGCAATTGATGATATTCGTCTAGATCCTATCTGGGCAAAATGTGGTGAGTTAGGAATTCCTGTTTTAATTCATGCCGCAGATCCCAAGCCATTTTGGGATGATCATGATGCTAATAACGAACGATGGCTAGAGTTAAAAATACACTCAAGAAGAAAACGATCGGATACTGACCCAGCACCATGGCAGCAAATTATTGATGAACAACATAACATATTTCAAAAACATCCTGGCACTATTTTTATCAATGCACACATGGGTTGGTATGCCAACGATTTAGGTAAATTAGGTGAGTTACTAGATGAAATGCCCAACATGTATGTGGAGATTGGTGCTGTTATTGCAGAATTAGGCAGACAACCACGAATGGCAAATCTATTTTTTGACAAATATCAGGACAGGGTTCTTTTTGGTAAAGATTCATGGAAGCCTGAAGAATATCCCACTTATTTTCGAGTGTTAGAGTCAAACGATGAATACTTCCCTTATTACAAAAAGTATCATGCGTACTGGAAAATGTATGGGCTTAATTTACCAGATGAAATACTAAAAAAACTATACTATAAAAACGCATTGAAAATTATACCAAACCTTGATGCCTCATTATTTCCAAAATAAAAATAGGCAAGGAATTTGCTGTACTCTTACTTTTTTAAATTTATGAAGAAACACTACTACCTAATAGCACTAATTACGTTGTTTTTATTTTCTAATGCAATGTCTCAGGAAACACCTGAATTCAAAAAATTAACTAATGTAAAAACCTCAAAAATTTCTGGCACTGATATAACTTTTACTGCAGATGCTGTGTTTTATAACCCAAATGATGTGGGCTTGAAACTTAAATCAGTAGAAATAGATGTGATAATAGAAGGTAAAAAAGCAGGTCATGTAAGTCAAATAAAAAAGATCAAGATATTGCCAAATGCTAATTTTACAGTACCACTAACCGTTGATGTAGACTTACAGCAAATAGATATTATGGAGGGTTTGTTTGGTATGATGTCGGGTAAGAAAATGCGGGCTGAATTTATAGGAGATATAACCGTCAGTAAAAATGCGATACCAATGAAAGTACCAGTAAAACATACAGAATATCTGACACTTAATCTTTAAAGCTGTCAGGTTTAACCTCATTCCGAACTTGTAGTCGGGTCATAGATAAATTAATCAGCAAAAAATACTATATTTGATTAATGAGTGCTATTCTTTCAGGCTACGAATAGTTGCCTAATGGAAGGCAGGTGATATTTTATATTAAAAACGAGAAATTATGTCATCATTAATCTCTGGTTATTTTTACGACATATTTATCTCCTACCGTCAGAAAGATAACCGTTCTGACCAATGGGTGACGCAGTTTGTGCAGGCACTAAAGGAAGAACTAGACGCTACTTTTAAAGAAGATATCTCTGTTTACTTTGATGAAAATCCACATGATGGACTACACGATACCCACGATGTAGATGACTCACTCAAGGAAAAAGTAAAGTGCCTGATCTTTATTCCCATTGTTTCTCGCACCTATTGTGACCCTAAGAGCTTTGCATGGCAAAAGGAGTTTTTACCATTTCTGGACTTTGCCAAAAATGATGAACATGGACTAAAAGTAAAACTTGCCAATGGCAATGTAACCAGTAGGGTAATGCCCATTCGAATTCATGACCTATATACAGAAGATGTAAAACTGTTTGAAAAAGAAACAGGAAGTGTAATAAGAAGTATTGATTTTGTATATAAAGAAGCTGAGGTAAATAGACCATTAAGAGTAAATGATGACGATAAGCAGTATCGAAATCAGGTTAATAAAATAGCTAATGCCACTCAGGAAATATTGTTTAGTATTAAACAAGGAAGTAAAAGACCTGAAGACATCAAGACTGAAAGAAACGATTATTCAACTGATTATTCAAAATCAACCAAAAGGAAAAATGGTATTTATTGGATAATCGCTTTAGCATTCATGGCAATCTTGCTGTCTTATTTCAGACCTTGGAAAGCTCTTGATTCATCTTCAAAAATAAATCTTACTAATAAATCCATTGCCGTGCTGGCTTTTAGGGATTTGAGCGCTGCGCAAGACTTGGAGTATCTTGGTGATGGAATTGCCGAAGAAATAATTGATGATTTAACCAAACTTGTGGGACTAAAAGTAATTGGACGAACCTCATCTTTTTCCTATAAAGAGAAAAATGCTGATCTTATTTCGATTGGAGAAGAATTAGGCGTCCAATACATACTTGAAGGGAGTGTCCGTAAAGATGATTTAACACTTCGAATAACTGCCCAATTGATTGATTCAGAAGATGGTAGCCACGTCTGGTCATACACTCAAGATCAAGAATTAATGAATAATACTTTTGCTCTCCAAGATCAAATAGCTAGTGAAATTGCGGAACTTTTTAACGAAACTCGCAACCAATCAAGAATGACCGAAGTTACTCCAGAAGTGCAGAATCTATATTTAATGGCAAGATATTATGGAGACAGCTACCGTTCCATGTCAAAAGAAAATTTTTTACTATCAAACGAATACTATAAAAAAGCTATTGCGCTTGACCCTAGTTTTTCAAAAGCCTATTCTGGCTTGGCAATTTTGAATGGAACAGCTGGTTATTTTGGGTTTGAATTTATTGATAACGCATGGGAAGTTGTAAGGGAAAATGCAGAGATGTCAATTAAATTAGATTCCGAAAATCCTGAAGGATTAGCAGCATTGGCGTATATGAAACGCACACTTGAATGGGATTGGGAAATGGCAAGAAAATTATATCAAAGAGCTCTTTCTATTGACCCAAATAACAGCCAACTCAATTACTATTATGGATTACTTCTGGCTAGTTTAAATCAAGTAGATTCTGGATTATATTATACTGAAAAAGCATATGGACTTGACCCACTAAAACCAGAGATAGAGTTAGGCTTGATAAGAATGTATAATTTTAGTAGAAACTATGATAAGGGCATTTCGTTTATAATAAACAACGGAAAAGACGATTATATATCAAAAACTTTTTTGGCTGAATTTCTGTTTTTGTCAAATCAAGAAAAGCAATATATCAATGTACTTAAATCAATGGAATTTGATATTGCTCCCCCCTTTGAGGTTTATGAAAAATTAGGGATTAAAGCATTTCATCGAGAATGGCATAAACAAAAAGGAGATATGATCATGTCTGGATATTTTGAAAGTACTTTTCAACCTTTAACCGAAAGTTTTTCATTGTTGAAGAAAGCAGTAAATGAAAAAAAAGGTTGGACAGTTTATTTATTAGTTGATCCAGGATTTGACCACCTGAGAAATGATCCAAGATTTGACGATTTGTTAATTAAAATGGGACTTGATGTTTATAAATGAATTACCCTTATGTGGCCTATTAAATGATACTCAGATGTTGAAATCAGGCTTACAAAATGACACCTAGAACCTAGAGTTAAACCCGTTTTTTCATCTTATCAAACAGGACTATTTCATTTAACCTTTAAATTGTTCAAACCTCCAAGGATTTACTTTTTGAAGTAAGCGCTGCAACCTTGTTTTCTAATTATTTAGATTTACGGCAATCCTTGGAGGTTTTTTACTTCTAAATGAAATGATCCACCCTATCTTACCAAAGTCTAAATCCATTTTTATATATATAATTTTTGTATTTTGTGGTCTCTGAAATACTTTCAATAACCATATAAACTTCAACATGAAAAAATTTACACTTTATTTCTTCTTTCTCTCAAGCATATTATTGATTCAAAGTTGTACCTCTAATACCGAACCAGTATCAGAAAAATTTCGGGTAGCAGTGATTAAATATCAGCATGAGACTTGCACATTTTGCCCCGGAGGTGATACCAAAATCGAGGATTGGACAGAAGTAAGTGCTGAGGAAGTACTTAAATCAGGAAGCTTTATTAAAGGGTTTGTTCATTCTGCTAATAATTTTGATAATGTCGAATTGATTGGAATTAACTCTCCAAATAGTGTTTTTGGAGGATCTTCACGTAGTTGGAATACTAAAGAAAGTTTTGAGCATTTCATGAATATTATCATTGAAGATTTAAAATCTAAAATGCCTGTGCAAGGGGTCTATTTAGCCTTACATGGTGCTATGGCCGTAAGAGATGTGCCTCGCCCAGAAGCGGAAATTGCCAAGAGAGTAAGAGAAGTGGTTGGTGATAATGTTCCTATTGCTGGCTCGTTCGATTTACATGGCAATGAAGATGAAGAATTCCTGAAATGGTCGAATGCCGCCTTTGTAACTAAACGATACCCACATTACGATGCCTTTATTCAAGGAGGCAGGTCTGCCAATTTTATTTATAGATCAATGAAAGGAAACTATGTTGCTACAACTGCAACAAGGAAACCACCAGTACTTACCGCAACGGTTTTACAGTGGACAGGACAATCCCCATCAATGGATATTATGGAAAGAGCTAGAAGGTGGGAGGCACGTCAAAAAGACACTTATGTAAGTGTTTTTTATGGCTTTCCTTGGTCCGATGTTCCCGATATTGGTGCAACAGTACATGTAATCACAAATAACGATCAGCAACTTGCCGATTCAATTGCGAATGATATGGCTGACTTTATATGGCGAGTTCGAGAAGATTTTGCTGGTGGCTCGTACCTCATGCCAGATGAAGCAGTGAGTAAAACTAAGGAGGCAGTAGCAAGTAATCAAACTCCTGTTGTATTGGGCGACTATTCCGATCGACCTGGAGATGCTACATGGATATTAAAGGAACTTATTGATAATCAGGTTGAAGACATTTTATATGCTACACTTACTGATGCACGAGCACTCGAAAAATTGAAACAAGATAATGCAAAACCTGGCGATACTTTTGATATGGAAGTTGGTGGATATACTGGCCCTCAAGCTGGTAAACCTGTTCATATAAAAGGTAAAATTAAATTTTTTGGTCCAAAATGGTCTTATGAAAATATAGCAGCTATTGAATTTGGGAAAAACAATCTGTTAATCATCACGCCTACTTATGAGCAAATAAGATTACCCGAAAGACTTCGGTTTGACTCTATCAATCCAGATAATTATCAGGTTTTTGTTGTTAAATCTCGTGTGCATTTTCGAAGAGGATTTGATGAAACTGGCTATGCGAAGACTATTTTGGTGGTAGATGCACCTGGGCCATGGTTTGGAACAACTCGCCTTGATGCATTAGACTATAAATTTGGTCCAATATCTAAATTGTATCCATTCGAAAAAACGAATTAATCTTATTCTCAATTAATATCTGAAACATGAAACACTATTTATATTCAGTAGTCATTCTACTTTTATTGACAAGTATCTCTGCAAATGGTCAAACCATTCCAAACGAAAATTGGAGTTATAACGAAAGCCCTGAAAAAGATGGATGGGATTCTCAAAAGAGTAAAGACTTTAGAAAATACATTACTGACAGTACACATTTAACGGGACTTCTAATTATTCATAAAGGTGAAATAGTATTTGAGTATGGCGATGTAGTTGAAAATAGTTACATCGCTTCATGCCGTAAAAGTGTACTTGCCATGCTTTATGGTACGTATGTAGAAAGTGGTCAAATTAACCTAGACAAAACGATTGAAGAATTAGAGATTGATGATGTTGAGGGAATACTTCCAATCGAAAAAAAAGCCACTATAAAAGATTTGATATCTGCCAGATCAGGAGTGTATCACCCTGAAGGGTATTCTGGGGGAATGCAAGAGTATGCTCCTGAAAGAGGATCGGTAGAACCAGGAAGTCATTGGCTGTACAGCAATTGGGATTTTAATGTTGCTGGATACGTTTTTGAAAAAGAAACAGGAAAAAATATTTATGATGAAGTGGAAAGACAATTAGCGATACCGCTTAACATGCAAGACTGGAATCGTTCCCTTCAGAACAAACAAGGAGACACCACTAAATCAAAATATTTAGCCTATCCTATGTGGTTTTCTACTAGAGACATGGCACGTATTGGATTGCTTATGCTAAATAGAGGCAAATGGAATGATGAAGTAATTATTTCTGAAAGTTGGGTAGATGAAATGTTGAAACAACGAACAACATATAAAGAACTAAACGAAAGTGTTCCTGTATTTAGAAACACTGGAGCCAATTTTGGTTATGGATATATGTGGTGGTTATGGGAGAATATGGAAGATAAAAGATATAAAAATGCTTATTCTGCTAAAGGAGCCATGGGTCAAAATATTTCCGTTTTTCCTGAGATGGATGTGGTTGTTGCATTTAAAACAAAAGCAGCTTATAGGAGAAGAAACAGTGGACAGGTTAGGATAAATGTAGTAAAAAAAGCAGCAGAAATTTATGATTTCAAATAGTGCTATAACTAACTGTAACTGTTGTATAACTTTTTTGTTTATAAAAACATTCCATTGGCAAGCCAATGGAATGTTTTTTAGTAACTAATTTAAGGTACAGAAAAGTCTACTACACAATGACGTTGCAAGATCATTTTATAATTCCAATTATTTAAACTTAACACGATGACAAAACATATAAGAACAAAACAATTAATGCTCCTTTTACTAACTATAACAGTATTAGCTTGTAGTAAACAAAAAACAGAAGAGCCTGCGGTAGATAACTTATTATTAAAAGAATGGACAGGACCTTATGAAGGTGTTCCCGCTTTTGACAAAATGAAAGTAGATGATATTAAAGGAGCAATGGATAAAGGAATGGAGTTAAGCCTAGCAGATATTGATAAAATTGCTAATAATACAGATGCCCCTACTTTTGATAATACTATTGTAGCAATGGAAAGCTCAGGGAAAGAATTAAATAGAGTTTACACATATTATGGTATATTAAGCAGAAATATGTCTTCTCCCGAGTTTAGAGAAATTCAATCTGAGTTAGCACCCAAATTATCAGATTATAATTCCAAAATTTCTCAAAACGAAAAATTATTTAAACGTATAAAAGCAGTTTATGATGCTTCTCAAGCAACGCCTTTAGAAGCAGATCAACAACGTGTTGTCGATCTTATTTACAAGAGGTTTGAGATGAATGGAGCTAACCTTGACGCTGCTAAAAAAGAACGTTATGCTGCTATAAATAAGGAGTTGTCTAGTTTGTATAACAAATTTGCAGATAACGTTTTACACGATGAAGAAAATTATGTGACTTATTTAACTAAAGACCAATTAAGTGGTTTAGCTGATGGATTTGTTAAATCGGCTGCAAAAATAGCAACTGATAAAGGACAAGATGGCAAATATGCGATTACTAACACGCGTTCTTCAATGGACCCTTTCCTTACTTACTCAACTGAGCGCGAATTACGTAAACAAGTTTGGACAAATTATTACTCTCGTGGTGATAATAGTGATGACTACGATAACAACCAGATTATTGCTGATATTTTAAAATTACGTAAAGAGCGCGTTACGATTTTAGGTTATGATAACTATGCACAATGGCGTTTACAAGATAGAATGGCAAAAACACCTGAAAATGCAATGGAGCTTATGAATGCTGTTTGGCCTGCTGCTATTGGAAGAGTTGCTGAAGAAGTTGCTGATATGCAAACTATAGCAAATGAAAATGGTGACAATATTACTATTGAACCTTGGGACTATAGATATTATGCTGAAAAAGTACGTAAAAAGAAATATGACTTAGATAGTGATGAAGTAAAGCAATATCTACAATTAGACAAATTAACAGAGGCCTTATTTTATACTGCTGGCGAATTATTTAACTTTAAATTCACTCCAGTAGCAGAAGGATCTGTTCCTGTGTTTCATGAAGATGTTAAAGTTTGGGAAGTAACAGACAAAGATTCAGAAAAACATATTGGTTTATGGTATTTAGATCCTTATGCACGAGAAGGAAAACGTTCAGGAGCTTGGGCAACAACCTATAGAAGTTATACGTCATTTGAAGGTGAAAAAAATGTTCTTTCATCAAACAATTCAAATTTTGTAAAACCAGCTCCAGGAGAGGCTGTATTAGTATCATGGGATGATGCAAATACGTTTTTTCATGAGTTTGGACATGCCTTACATTTCTTTTCTGCTAATGTGAAATACCCAACTTTAAATAGTGGTGTTAGAGATTATACAGAGTTTCAATCACAATTACTAGAACGTTGGTTGTCCACTGATAATGTCATAAATCAATTTTTAGTGCACAATAAAACTGGTGAGCCTATTCCTGCTTCATTGGTAGCAAAAATCAAAAAAGCATCAACTTTTAATCAAGGATTTAGCACTACTGAGTATTTAGCTTCTGCATTAATGGATATGAAATTACATCTTGCAGACCCAACAAATATTGATATAGATAAATTTGAACGCGAAACTTTAGCTGAATTAAAAATGCCTAAAGAATTACCAATGCGTCATAGAACACCACATTTTGGACATGTCTTTTCTGGTGAAGGCTATGCCACCGCATATTATGGTTATATGTGGGCAGATGTATTAACTGCTGACGCTTCAGAAGCATTTGTTGAAGCTCCAGATGGTTTTTATGATAAAGAGGTTGCTGCTAAATTAGTGAAATATTTATTCGCTCCCAGAAACTCAATGGATCCAGCTGAAGCTTACAGATTGTTTAGAGGACGTGACGCGAAAATTGAAGCCTTAATGAGAGATAGAGGTTTTCCTGTAACCACAGAATAGTAACTATTGTACAACTTTTTGTTTGTAAAAATATTCCATTGGCAAGCCAATGGAATATTTTTTTGCTAAATGTATACTCTTTTAAATATAGGGCTCACATTAATCCACCAAAAACACTGCATTGCCAAACAGTAACTTACCGTTTTCCCAGAAGTCACGGAATAGAGGATTATCCACCATATAAATGATATTACCGCTTCCTTTTGACTCAACACCAAAAACAAGTGACTCTGCCATTTGTGCTTTTATGTTTTTTCCAACAAACCCACTGTACAAGTCATTTTCAGTTTTAATTACCCCTACATTTCCTCCATTAGATAAATAGCTAAATCGGTTTGATCCTGTTTTTAGAGTGAAGTAGTTTTCTGGATATCCGAATGCAAGTGGATGCGTATTATCTAGTTGTACTTTATAAATGGCACCAGACACATAATTACTAATGTTATTACGTTCTGTATTCTCGTATTTGGCAAGGACATTCTCTTTTTTTAATGATTCGCTTTTTTTATCAGCTTCTTTTTTTTGTTCTTCATTGGCATATTTGCTAACGCTAAACCCTTCTGCATCAGCTACACCATTAATTGCATTGCCGACAAGTATCAAATTACCTCCACTACTTGTCCAGCTACTTAGTTGATTTCTAATATCATCAGTAAACCACGAGCCACGTATTGATGGAACAATGAGTACATCATAATCGTCCAAATTAATTTTGTTAAAATAGTCTGTGTATATGGTAGTAATTGGGTATTTAATCTCCTTATCGAAGTAGTGCCATACTTCTCCAAATGCAAGTGATGAAATTTTATCGCCACCAAGTAATGCTACTTTAGGTGATTTAATAAATGTATAACTTCGTGCTCCTATATCAGCTCCAGAATCAGAAAAACCTGATTTTAAACTATAAATTTTACGTTTATGGACTTTCGCTAATTGTGTAATTACCTTTTGTAAATCTTTTATTTTCTCATTATTTCTTCGAGTAATAATTAACGAACCTCTATCAAACGATTGTCCATTTCCTGAAAAAGGTTTTTCAGGAACACGTACGTTTATTCCTTTTTGTAATAATGCCGATAAAAACGCAAGATCATTTAAGCTCTTGTATCGGCTCACATAAGCATAAGCATTCTCTTCAACTTTTTTTGCCTCTTCATTATTTCGTTTTTCGTATGTTCTTGTACTCACCTTTTGTGTACTAGCATAAGCTTCCAACCCATACATGTAGGGTACTGACCATGCAGTAATATCATAAGTAATCGAATCTTCCAATTTCGATTTGGGTTCAAACAAAACTTTTACTAATGTTGATTTAGGCTGATAACTACTAATTACAATATCCTGAGTGCTTAAATTGAAGCTACCTTCTTTATTACTTCTATAATTGAAACCTTTTAAAGTAGCTTTTGCATTTGGCGAACCATACTGAATTTGCTGTTTATCTAACCAGCTTAACAGTTTTTCGGTTTTGTCTACATTTCCAGTTTTAATCACATAAGTTTTATACTTATCGACTGGATTTTCACGATTCTTTTTAAAATAAGTTGCAAACTCTTGCACAACTTTACTAGCATTAACAGAAGTAATTTCTATTGTGGAAAGCCCTGTAGTATGATGATGTGTTAACCTATCCTTGAGGGTTAATGTATCCCCAAATGCTGTGGCAATTCCAAGTCCAGCATAGCCACCACCACCTTGTTCATAAGTCATGCCAATGGCACCATTATAGGTGGGGTAGGTATCTCCATAGCTTGGGTATAGTAAATCGAACCTTTCCTTAGTGAAATACAACCAGCCTTCTTTATCAAAATATTTAGCATGATTTTTTCCAATGGTTGTTTGAAATTCTTTTTGCCATGGTGTAATTACTTCATGAAAAGGCTTTGCTGCAGGAGCAAAGTAGTAGGGGTTTCTGTAACTTTGCTCATGAAAATCGACATGAATATGTGGCATCCAGTGATTATATAGAGTGATTCGCTGTTGACTTTCCACTTGAGTTTGCCAAGCCCAATCTCTATTTAAGTCGAATAAGTAATGATTGGCACGACCACCAGGCCAAGGCTCTCGATGTTCTTTACTATCACCGTTGGTATTCATAATAGCATTTCCCTTTTCATAAAAATGGTTAACATAGCGTTCTCTGCCATCTGGATTTATACACGGATCCATAATTACTACAGTATTTTTTAACCACTCTTTTGTAATAGTATTACTTGGATTAACTAATTCGTAAATAGTCTTTATAGATGCATCTAATGAAGAAGATTCATTGCCATGTACATTGTAACTCATCCAAACGATTACAGTAGTATTATTAGATGGACTACCTTCTATTAATCCTGTTCTTTTAATATTATCTAAACGAATATTTTCAAGATTATTCATGTTCTCAGAAGAGGAAATAATCACCACAAATAAAGGACGGTGCT
>JAOUKH010000245.1 GCA_029882685.1 Cyclobacteriaceae bacterium | reverse complement strand
AATATCGAGCAGTATCCAGTTAAAAGTAACGTGTCTCCTCGTGAAATTTATGATCAAATTGACGACACTCCTCCACAGCTAGGTGAATCAATGCATGACATATTCTCTGATTTTGATAAAAAAATAATGCCTGGCATAACACACTGGCAACACCCAAATTTTCATGCATATTTTTCAGGTAACAGTAGTTATCCTTCTGTATTAGCTGAAATGCTTACCGCAACTATCGGAGCCCAGTGCATGATCTGGGACACCTCTCCTGCAGCCGCTGAATTAGAGGAAAAAGTAATGGAGTGGCTACAACAAATGTTAGGTTTACCTCACAATTGGACAGGATGCATACAAGATACTGCTTCTACAGCTACACTATCAGCTATTTTATCGGCAAGAGAAAAATTCACGAATTATAATATCAACAAACAGGGTTTTACCACTCAACCAAAATTTCGAGTATATTGCTCACAAGAGACACATTCATCTATTGATAAAGCAGTAAAAATATCTGGAATAGGAATTGAGAATTTAATAAAAATTGACGTGGATGATTCAATGGCAATGATGCCAGATGAATTAGAAAAATCTATTCTTAATGACATAAATGATGGAGTAAAACCAATCTGTGTGATTGCTACATTAGGCACTACTGGTACAACCGCAATAGATCCTATAAACGATATCGCTGCTATATGTGCTAAATACAATATTTGGTTGCACATCGATGCTGCTTTTGCTGGTACTGCCCTAGTATTACCTGAGTATCGTTGGATGATAAAGGGAATGGAGAGTGCAGATAGTTTTGTGTTCAATCCTCATAAATGGATGTTTACTAATTTTGACTGTTCAGCTTATTATGTTAAAAACAAAGATGAGCTTACACGAACATTTGAAATATTACCAGAATACCTGAAAACTAAAGTTGATCAACAGGTCAATAATTATCGTGATTGGGGCATACCTCTAGGAAGGCGTTTTCGAGCACTTAAACTTTGGTTCGTGATTCGAAGTTATGGTGTTGAAGGAGTTAAACAGCGTGTTAAAGAACATATTGAAATGGCTCAATCTCTTGGAGAACAAATGGACAATCACCTCGATTTTGAACAACTAGCTCCATTAAATTTCAATATGCTCTGTTTTCGTTATCATCCTGAAAATTGTAATAATGAAGAAAAATTGAATACTATTAATGAAAAATTAATAAATACACTTAACGATTCGGGCAAAGTTTACATGACACATACCAAAATAAAAGGCAAATACACCATACGTATGGTGATTGGTCAGACGTATGTACAACAACATCATGTAGATATGGCTTGGAATATCATACAAAAAACCGCTAAAAATATTTATAATGAAACCTGATATTACTACTCGTCAAGATGTCTATGGTATTGTTGTCATTTTCTATGACTTACTTTTATCTGACCCTATCACAGAAGCTATTTTCGAAAATATTGATATGAAAAAACATATACCTATTATTACAGATTTTTGGTGTATGGTACTATTTGGAGATACTAAATACAAAGGAAATCCTTTTCCTAAACATGAGCCTCTAGGGCTGGAGAAAAAACATTTTGAACGATGGCTGTTTCATTTCGAAAACACCATTAATGAAAGTTATAAAGGGGATAAAGCAGAACTAGCGAAACAACGTGCTAATAGTATTGCTTTCGTGTTTCAAAGTAAATTAGGTGCTTACTGACGAAACAAAATTTAATATTGACAGTTTTTAAGATTTGTTTTATTTTCGAATTATTAAATCAAAAATCAATAAACATGATACGTACCACATTTTTATTTTCAATTCTTCTTCTTTCAATCTCATGTGGAGAAAGTGATAAAGAAACTACAATTGTAAGACCCATTGCAGAAGGTATAGATCCTAACGCTATTCAAGAACCATATGCCGATAACCCAGCAATGGTAAAGGTTACTTTGAAGGATATTAATAATAATATTTCTGCTGAAGGTGATTATGTAAATGGCAAAAAAGAAGGTGTATGGACGGAGTATAATACAAGCAAACAAGTGCAACAAATAACAGGCTATGTAAATGGGTTAAAGCAAGGTGTATCTGTTAAAATGGATAACCAAGGCCGTGTAGAAGAAAAAACCTATTTCCATAATGGTCTAAAGCATGGTCTTTATGTGAAATACAAATACAATAAAGTTAAGGAAGAAATTCCTTACGAAAACGGAAAAATGCATGGTGCTATAAAAAAATACTATGACGATGGCAAAATAATGGAAGAAAGCAACTACGAAAATGGCACACTACATGGCATTGCTAGATGGTACGACCAAGAAGGAAATGTAACCATTGAATATGAGTACGAAGATGGTAAACTGGTAAAACAATAGTTTTATCATACAATATTTCATTATAAAATCACCCTCTACATCTCCTCTATAAAGGAAAATATATTTATCGTGATTCGACCTCTGATTGTTTTTTGCTTACTTATATTTTCATGCTCTGTGTCAAAAGAAATTAGCACCATCGGAAATTTAAAAACTGCAATAGAGGAGATTTTCAATAACACAAAAGGAGATTTTGCATTAGCTTTTATTGATTTGTCAAATCCATCTAACGAATTAATGATTAATGAAAATGAATCTTTTCATGCTGCCAGTACAATGAAAACCCCCGTGATGATTGAATTGTACAAACAGGCATCAGAAGGAAAATTTAGTATGCAGGACAAGGTTTTGATTAAAAACGAATTCAAAAGCATTGTTGATAGCAGTAGTTACAGTATGGATATAGGCGAAGACTCTCAAGAAGGACTTTATAAGTCGATTGGAGATAGTACAACCATATACAACCTCATGTACGAGATGATTACCAAAAGTAGTAACCTTGCTACCAATATATTAATCGAATTAGTTGATGCTAAAAAAGTTACTGCCACTATGCGCACACTTGGTGCTACTAAAATTGAAGTACTACGAGGTGTAGAAGATCAAAAAGCATATGATCAGGGACTTAGTAATTCTACCACTGCTTATGATTTAATGGTAATAATGAAAGCCATTGCTGAGGGAAAGGCAGCTAAAAACATTGCTGATAATGGAAATATGATTGAAGTGTTAAAAAATCAAGAATGGAATGAAATGATTCCTCGATTTCTACCACCATCAGTAGAAGTAGCTCACAAAACAGGGTCAATAACAGCCTTACATCATGATTCAGCCATAGTGTATCTACCAGATGGTAGAAAATATGTGCTGATTTTATTATCTAAAAATTTGGGAGATTTTGATGAAGGTACTACACAACTTGCTCATGTGTCTAAATTAGTATTTGATTTTATGATCAAATAAAACACTTTGCCATACCTTTATGTATAAGGTA
>JAOUKH010000092.1 GCA_029882685.1 Cyclobacteriaceae bacterium | reverse complement strand
CCCTTGGTTATCACTAAAATCAAGTATAGTATTAAATTCAGGAGTAACCTGCCCTGGGCTATATCGCAAACTCTTATTCATAGAGGGGGTATCCACGATTTTACCTGGATTAAAAATATTGTCAGGGTCCCAAGCCAGTTTTATACGTTTAAGTAACTCAAAATTTTTCTCTCCAATCATTCTTGGAATATATTCACCTCTCAACCGTCCATCTCCATGTTCACCACTAAGTGATCCTTTATACTTTTTAACTAATACAGCAATTTCATCGGCTATTATTCTAAATAATTGATTTCCCTCCTCTGTTTTTAAATTGATGATGGGGCGTAAGTGTAATTCCCCAGACCCTGCATGTGCATAGTGCACACAATACAAGTCGTGAGTTTTTAATATGTCATTGAACTCCTGAATATATGCTGGCAAATCCTTTACATCAACGGCAGTATCTTCAATAACAGGTACGGGTTTGGCATCACCTGGGATATTAGAAAGTAGGCCTAGCCCTGCTTTTCGAAGCGTCCATACCTTGGAAACATCACTTCCTGTAACTACAGGGTAATGATATCCATACCCCTTATTTTTTAACGATTTAATAAGCTTTTTTACATCTTCCTGAAGTTCTTCTACCGTGTTTTTTCTCAACTCAATAACCAAAATAGCTTTTGGATCGCCTTTTATGAAAAATCTATTTTTACTTTGCTGGATATTTCCTTTTGTCCTTTCCAGAATATAATG
The DNA here is from genome assembly GCA_029882685.1 of Cyclobacteriaceae bacterium. Lineage (GTDB taxonomy): Bacteria > Bacteroidota > Bacteroidia > Cytophagales > Cyclobacteriaceae > JAOUKH01. Next base: position 12,632 of record JAOUKH010000092.1, on the reverse strand, counting down.
ATCCATCAATTCACTAGCAGTAGGATTATATTCTAAAGCTACCAAATTGGCAAGTAATGATTCATGTATGGACTCAAAATGGACACATATAAGCCCAATTTCTGAAGGGGGGAGTTCATTTACTGAAAGCTTAACCTCAGTAGTAAACGCTAGTGTACCTTCTGACCCTGCTAATAATTTGCAAAAATTAAAATCTTCTTTTTTATTGATGAAAGGAGAGGATTCTTTCAATAAATCTACTGCATAACCTGTATTTCTTCTTTTAATTGATGATTTAGGAAATTCCTTGTCAATTTCATCCCTTATCGCTTCATTACTAAGTTCATTTTTTATGTGTTGATACACTTCCCCTTCACGCCCTCTTAATTCACATTTATCTTCAAACTCACTTTTCGACAATGATTTAATTTCTACTTCACAGCCATCACTTAGTAACCCCTTCAACTCTAATAAATGTTCACGAGTGCTTCCATATACAATAGAATTTGCTCCACAAGAGTTATTACCAATCATACCACCAATCATAGCTCGATTTGCCGTTGATGTTTCTGGACCAAAAAATAAGCCAAATTTCTTCAAATGTCTATTCAAGTCATCTCGAATTACACCTGGCTGAACGCGCACCCATTTTTCTTCTTTGTTTACTTCTAATATTTTATTGAAATGAGGAGAAACGTCTACCACAATACCTCCGCCTACTACTTGTCCTGCAAGTGAGGTTCCAGCCGTTCTTGGTATTAGTGAGGTTTTATTTTCTACAGCAAATTTAATTAGCTTTTTGATATCATCTGTTGATTTAGGCATAGCTACTGCCAATGGCATTTCACGATATGCCGATGCATCAGTGGCATAGAGTTTTCTCATAGTACCCTCCCAATACAACTCTCCATCAAAGTGATTTACTAATTTTTCAAATGCTTTCTTCATTTTTCTTATTAAATTATACTTTTATACTAAAAGCATGGCAAATATATTAGCATATAAATTGAAGTCTATCATGTTGAAAAGAAAAACTCACTTTTTTTCGTTTTTACTACTGATAATACTATTGTCAAGTTGTGGGTCTGCTAAAAAAGCACAGGTTAGGGAATCAAAAATTAATACGGTAGTACAAAGTGCGAGAAGCTATACAGGTGTACCCTATAAGTGGGGAGGCACTACTCGTAGTGGCATGGATTGCTCAGGTCTATTGCTAAATTCATATAAATCCATAAATGTAGAAATTCCACGTACTTCAGCCGATCAAAGTGAGTACGGTGAAAAAGTAAAACAAAAAGATGCTCAACCTGGAGACTGGGTATTTTTTGCTACTGGAAAGAAAAAAAGAAAAATTACTCACGTGGGACTAATCACTTCTGTTAAAGGTGAAAACATAAAATTTATCCATGCTTCGTCTAGCTTAGGGGTTGTAGAAAGTAATTTGAACAGCGACTATTACCAAAAAAGATTAAGAATGGTTAGGCGACCTTTTTAAGGTCAATCCAAACAAATTAGGTATAAGAATATAAACTATGGAAGGTTAAATTTTTTATACATTTCCATTGACTATAAGTTGAAACATATTTGTTTCTGAAAGAATTTTATAAAAAAAAATTGTGAAAATAGCATTCGCTATAAATACAGGGTTAAAAAAATCATGTAATAATGCTATAAGTTATTTCTAATCATTACTTTTATTAGGTACAATTAAAATAGATTTTCAACTATGCTTCTTTGATACAAGAGTAGAGTTATTAAGTTGCTTTAATAAAAAATTGTAGATGGCTAAACAATTAGACGAAAAACGATTGAATGAATTTATCGAAATGATAAGTTTAATGTCTCAATTTGATTTTACTCATCATGTGGAAACTAACATATCAGATGATCCTATTGATAAAATAGCCTATGGACTGAATGAGTTAAGTGAGAAGTTGAAAAACAATGTGGTAGAAAAATCACTACTTACTCAAAAATACAAAAAATTAAATGAATCTCTTTCCGATTATAAATATGCTTTAGACCAATCTGCTATTGTTGTGATAACAGATACCAAAGGTAATGTTGAATATGTAAATGATATGTATTGTAAAATATCAAAATATTCAGAACAGGAGCTTATAGGTCAAAACCAAAGAATTATTAATTCTGGTTACCACCAAAAAAAATTCTGGAAACAAATGTGGTCAAATATTGGAAAAGGTAGAGTTTGGCGAAGTGACGTTAGGAATAAAGCTAAGGATGGTTCTTTCTATTGGATAGATAGTACAATAGTACCTTTTCTCAACAGTAAAGGAAATCCAGTACGATATCTGGCAGTTTGCCATGATATTTCTGATAGAATGAAAAAAGAACAGGATCTGATCTACTATCAACAAAAACTAGAACAGACCAACGAAAATCTTGAAAAGTTTGCACGTATTGCTGCGCATGACATGAAATCGCCTATGAATGCTGCAAGTGGACTGATCCACCTTTTAGAAGCTGAACTAGGAGAGAACAAAAACAAAGAGGTTGCTGAATATCTTCAACGATTGAATGATACTTTTCACAGTACAAAACAGCTAATTAATGGCATATTGAATTACTCTAAAACCAGTTTAACTGAGATAGAGATGGAAGAGGTTGATCTTAGTGAGCTAATCTGTAACATAGTTGACCGATATAGTTTGAACAAACAAGTGGTAATTCATTTTGACAAGGTAGAGCTAAATATAAAGCATAATAAAACTGTACTCACACAAATTTTTGATAACATATTGAACAATGCGGTAAAATATAATGACAAAGAAATATGTGAGATAGAATTAGTGCTTCTTGAAAAGAACGATCATTATGAAATTTCTATTTCAGACAATGGTCCAGGTATTGCCAATGAAGATAGAGAGATAATATTTGATTTGTTTGAAAACCTAAAAACTACTAATAAAGATAGTACGGGTATTGGTTTAGCAACAGTAAAAAATTTGCTTTCTGAAACCAATGGACAAATTTGGGTGGAGACTTCAGAGAAAAAAGGGGCAAAATTTGTGATTACCATTAAAAAATGAAGACACAAGTTTTTGCAACTCATTTTCAGTAAAAGGCAGTATTTCGCCTAAATATTTCTTCTGTTCATTCATCCTTATTTTATGATAGTACATCGCAATCTATAATTGCATGTCAAAATTATGCCATAACATTAATTTTTATTTTTATTCCATGGGAGATTAACCTCTGAATCAGACCTAGACATTAAACTTGTAATAATTTTAGTTTTAGGGAATTGCTCTAAAATAATTTTAATAAAAACCGTAATGGGGATGGACATTATTAATCCAGAAATACCCCAAATATAGCCCCAAAGCATAAGCATCACTAAAACAGTTATCACGTTGAGAGAAAACGTTTTTCCCATAAAAATTGGCTCTAATATACTTCCCATTACAACCTGAACTGCCGTTATTGTGAGAATAAAAAAGAATAGTGTACCCGTTGGTTCAATCTCAATAAAGGCAAATAATGATAGCAATATTATTGAAATCACAGAGCCTACCATTTGAACAAAATTGATGCTAAAAGCAAATAGCCCCCAAAAAATGGGGAAGCTTATATCGAAAAATAAACAAGCCAAGCTAAAGCCAATGCCAGTAAATAAGCTTATAATAAATTTCACCTTGACAAACTTAATGATGTCGTTTTCAATCTTCATAAAAGTTTTAACAGAGGAATATTCCACATTAAATATCGTGCTGTTTAGCACTTTCTGAAAATTGATTGACTCTGAAAGTAACAGGACAACAAAAAAAGCTGTCATGAGAGTCATTGAAAGGGTGTCTATTACAAAATCTAAGGTCGATCCAACGTTTTTAAGGGTACTGCTATTTTGAAAGTAATGAATCAAAACATTTTCTCCTTTTAAACGATCAATCCCAAAAAACTCCTCTGTGGAGACAATTAATTTTACAAGTTTTGTTTCTGCCTTTTCAAAAAAGGAGCTTTCTACGGATAGTATTTCACTACTTGATAACTGAATCAATTCGCCCCCTAACTTTAAGATCCCTGTAACGATTAAAACCACCACTAAAATACTTACTGGTTTAGGCACTTTCCTTTCATGAAGCCATCTCATTAACGGCAAAAACAATACTGCAATAAACATGGATAAAATAAGTGGGATGAAAATAAAGGAAAGTATTTTCATTAAATAAAAAATCAACGGTATTACTATGATCAATAAAAGTGTATTTGTTGTTTTTGTGTCTTTCATGATTCCTTTTCTTAATATTTATTCCCACTATGATTCTTTCAAAGTTAAATCAATAATGTTGATTATTGTTGGAAAAGATTATTGCAATTTCATATGACATCCTATATTTCCACAAAATATAGGAATATGGGTTTTATAACAATCCCTCTTTTCTCAACGCTGCCCAAGGTTGGCTGTCAGTGAATTGCTTGAATAAATCCCCACTATTCGACATTTGCAATATCGAATCAGTATCATAGGATTATTAACCCTCCAATAAAAGTAATTGTAATTTGAGTTTTATAGGATTACAAATCCTAATATAGAACTTCGAGATTGTAAATTCCGATGAGTAGACTACTATGTTTTTATACCTAATGTTATAAACTTAACTTTTTTCTTCTTCTAATTGCAAACTGTTACATATGTGCTATCATTAGGGTCTGCTGTAGTAGTATCTGGAACAAATTCTTCCCAACAAGTTAGCGCAGGTTCACCAACAGCACATTTAGACCCCGTTGTAATTATTATTAGTCCTACGAATGCTAAAACAAACGATTTGAAGTGTCCATTTTTAACATTGGACTTTATGTTTTCGTGCCAGTTCAACACTATTTTTTGAACTTTTGTAAGCTTTGAAAGTTCATTCGTTGAATACATTTTGGCACATACTTTTTCCTTTTTTCGTGCAGCTAAGTATTCAATAATTTCATTATTGTTCCTTTGAGTAAAATCAATAATGTCTATTGAGCATTTACTACAATGTCTATTTTTTGAATTTCGAATTTTATCTAAATCCTTCCAACTCATGTGGCAAGGCTCTTGTATAGATATTCTTTGTTCTTTCATAATATTCTATTGCCTATTAAGCTAGGCTAAAATGACGTTGGGCAGTAAAATAGCCCTACCTTTTCGTACAGCACTTAGCCATGTCTAAATTTAAAAATAGATACTTAATGGCGAACGAACTAGAAATCCTCAAAATTTTCATTTCGTACTGTCCGCCCAATGCATTTTTAGGTGTTGTTATACAATGTTTTTATACTGCATCAATATTTCCGCAATTCGGGCAAGTAACGAAATTACCGTGTTTCCCACCAGCCCCAATATATGCTCCTCCTAAGGCAATTGGGGTTCCAATTCGAATTCCTCTACCAGACATATACCCGTCAATTCTAAACCCATACCCACAATTGCTACATTTGTGGTATTGTCCAGTCTCTGGAATCACCGTACTTGGTATTTCTTTCTTACTAGTTATTTGCTCAATTTTGGTCTTCAGGAGATCATTTTACAATTTCAAGTATTTTGAGGATTCAGTTGCAGCGTCCATATCAGTTGGTGTCCCATAAATCTTGAAACTAAAAACATTCCATAATGCATTAAAACTCGGTCTTTTCTTTATTGTTAGTTTAATGTGTTTAGTTAGCTTCTTTTTTCATTCTCTAAATTCCAAGGTTCCAATTTACTATTATAGGTATGGTAACTAATAATGTTCGTATCAAATGGGATTTTCTTGGTTCGTTCATCAGTCACCATACAAACTGGTTTATTGAGTGCTGTTCTAATTCCTAACTCAAAAAAGACATTCGGATTGAGTAAAGACATATCATATAGCACTAGATCAGAAGTTTCTAGATTTTTTATTATTTCCTCATGTATTATTTCCGAGCCTTGGGTTTCTGGAAAAATAGGCTCAAAACCTGCGTTCTCTAAAGATGGTTTAAATAGATATTCAAAAACATGGTAAAAATGCTTAGAGTCATCGTAAAGTTCCTTGGGGACTGTAATTGGAAGAATTACAAATGCTGATTTTTTTTCCAGTCTTTGCCATGACGAGACAAATTAAATATTGTATAACGCTGGGCTATACTGTGATGGGATAGAATGCACCGCACTAACCTTCGACACATTTTTTCTTTAAATATACTAATAGTGGCGGACTTTCACTAACCTAAATACCCCAAGTATAGGTGTTGTTAGCGGATGTGGTTAGATTGATTGGTTATAGTCTTTTATTTGAATTCTAATTCTACTATACCATTTTAAATAATAAGGTAATCTTGATTTTTTTTTCTCTTCATACTGGAGCTTTAAGTAATTCAAATCATTAATTATCTTTATCTTATTCTGATTAATAAATTCGACATCAATCTTTAAACTACTTCCAGTATTGGATAGAATTGAGTGTATCAGGGGCCGAATTTCGAAAGTAAGATATTCAAGAATCCTCTTATCCTTGTCCCAGTCATCTCTAATCATAAAATCATAAAAAAGTAAGTTTTCCTTTAATTCCAAATTATCCAAATCACCAAAGCTCTTTGAATTGATAAATGCTGTTAGTTTGCTACCTGTGAAGTCCATCAAAGGTTGTATTAATATATTTTCAAATACTAGATGATGGGCTGAATCTACCTTTGGATAATTTGTTACAAAATAGATGGCTGAATCTAATTGACCAATTATATACTCGAACTCTTGATAACTGAATTCTACGATCATAGAACTGTCACTGGCAAAACTTACACTTATGCTCTCTAAATTCTCTTTTAGTTCACGCTCATCTTCTTTATCACCTCTCCATTGTTCGCCCAATAAGGCAATAGATACACCTATAAAAATTATAAGTAATTCAGTTATTGCTTTAGTAAAGTTAATTTTTTTCATGTGATGTTCATTTCCGCTAACATCCATACATCACACATTATGTATGATGTCTCTATTATGTTTAATAAATATAATGATATTTTATAAGAGTTGAGATATGAATTTCTCCACTTTCAACAAACCTGCCTTTAAACTAATAATAACCCTTCTTTCCTCAACTCTGCCCAAGGTTGGCTGTTCGCAAACTGCTCATATACTCCTAAACCAGCATCTATATACGATTGTTGAAATTGGGTTAATGTTAATGGTTTTTTAGAAGAAGCGATAATCTGAGAAAAAATATCATATAGCCATTTTCCTTCCGCTATAGGAAAGGTAATGATTGTGGTTGCATTTCTGGTCTCGAAAGTTAATCTCGCTCTTTCTGTTCTTTTTCCTTTTTTCTGTTTTTCATACTTTGAAAAAATGGGCATATTTCCTACCCAAACTAATTTAGAGTTGGCATTTACTAACGTGCCAGGATTGGTAGCAAGAGCTTCTTCGATAAAATTGGGAGTAACGGTAGTGATTGGAATATCAAAAGCAAACCACTCTTGTAGGTCAAACTCAAAACAAATGCCATGCATGTAATTAAACAATGCCTTTCTTAAACCTTCACCAAACTTAGTGTGCTTCGCTCCTTCCCTATCCTTGTGCATTAAATCATTATTTGCAAAAGCACCTTTTTGAGGGCCGATTTTTTCTACTCCAAATGCTTTTGGGTTTAGCCCCACAGGGCTGTGAGCCGTCATGGCAAACAAATGCCAAAACCCTGATTGAATAACACCTTGTTCGAAAAGCTGTCTTACCATTTCTAGAGAATCTACCGTTTCCTGAACCGTTTGGGTTGGGAAACCATACATGAGGTAGGCATGCACCATAATTCCTGATTGGGTAAAATTATCTGCTACTCGTGCTACCTGTTGTACAGTAACTCCTTTTTGCATTTTCTCTAATAACCGATCGGAAGCCACTTCAAGTCCCCCTGATACTGCAATACAGCCTGAAGCTTTCAGCAACTGACATAAGTCGGGAGTAAACCGTTGTTCGAACCGAATATTTGTCCACCAAGTAACAGTAAGATTACGTTTTATAATCTCTAAGGCGAGGTCACGCATTAATGCGGGAGGTGCAGCTTCATCTACAAAATGGAAGCCCGTTTCTCCTGTAGCTCGAATTAACTCTTCCATTTTATCACATAGTAGCGATGCTCCTACGGGTTCATATTTTTTAATGTAATCTAAAGAAATATCGCAAAACGTACATTTTTTCCAATAACACCCATGTGCCATGGTGAGCTTATTCCATCTTCCATCACTCCAAAGCCTGTGCATAGGGTTCGTCACTTCTATCACTGATAAATAGTTGTCGAGCTGTAAACCTTCATAACTAGGTGTTCCTGTTTGTGAAAAAGCTATATCAGGTTCAGTTGACCCATTAATGTAGATCACCTGATCGTTATCATACAAAAAAGTACGTTTTAGCTCGGATTTTACTCTATCTCCATCCAAATATTCTAATAAATTTTGAATAGGGCGTTCGCCATCATCAAGTGTGATAAAATCTATTAATTCAAAAACACGTGGTTCTTTCAAGGTACGTAACTCAGTATTTGGATACCCTCCGCCCATGCTAACTTTAATGTCTGGATAATTAGATTTTATAAACTGCCCACATCGTAATGCTCCGTAAAGATTACCAGGGAAAGGAACAGAGATACATACTAACGTGGGCTTTTGTTTTTTTATAATCCCATCAAGTATGCTTGTAGTTATATTGTCGATATAAGTAGGCTCATCCTGAACTTGCTGATAAAGCAGATCAAACGATGTCGCTGACATACTTAATCGTTCTGCATATCTGCTAAAGCCAAAATGAGGATCGACAGTCTCTTTAATCAGATCAGATAAGTCCTCTAAATAGAGTGTTGCAATATGCTTTGCTTTATCTTGAACGCCCAACGAACCAAACGCCCATTCTAAATCCTCTAACTCATCAAAACGACTCGCCTCGGGTAAAAAGTCACGCTCTCCAATAGCAAATCCTAATGTAGCGTTTTTATTCTGTAAAAAACGTATAACAGGTTCTATGGTGGAAATGTAGCTCTCTCTTAATTTTGTTATTCGACTTGCGTTTTCTGATAGTTCAAAGTTTTCATTATCAATTGTGTCAAATAGGTGTGTTAACCCCTCTTGCGTAAATAATTTCAAAATAACCTCAATACCTAAATCTGCCTGAAAAGATTCAACATTAATTGTATTCAAAAATCCTTTTAAATACTGTGTAGCTGGATAAGGGGTGTTCAACTGTGTGAACGGAGGCGTAATAAGAAGGACTTTTTGTGGCATAATGCTACCTATTGAACTACAAAATAACTAAAGCTTATATAAGGCAATAGGATCTTGACGAATCAATTTAGATTTAACATCATAAAGTTGCGGTAATTTATCTCGGTATTCACGAGGGCTTTCGAAAAAATGTTCCATCGATACCGCAAAAAACTCATATTCATTTGTACTGGCATAGGGTCTCAAAAAATGATCGGGGTTATTCTTTACATTTTCTAATTCTATAGCCGCAAGGTTATCCCATTTGTTCAGTAAGTAAGGGTCGAGAAATTCATATTCGTCATTTCTGATCATATTTTCAAAATGGAGAGCATGTGCCATTTCATGAATTCCCAAATTTCGATTATCGTCATGATCGATATAACCATCAACAAAATTTTTCCATGAAAGTAGTATTATCCCCATCCTTGGATTTACTTCTCCGTAATGATAGCGTTTGTTCAACCCCGAATAATAAGCATCGGGATAAATGGCTATTTTCCAAAAATTTGAAAGGTGGAGCATGGGTAATCCAAAAGTTATTTTTACAGCTGATGCTGAGATAAGTACCTTCATTTCTTCAGTGACCTCAATCCCTCGTCCTACAAATTTTTTACTGTGCAAAAATCGATTTACTCGCTTCTCAAATTTTTTCTGATTGCTTAATGATAGTTGATTATAGTAGAAAAAATATTTTTTAAGAATTCCTTTTCTCTTTAGCGTTAGTGGCTTCATTACGGCCACCATCCTCACATATTCATAGTATAAATATTTTCCTATATCGTAAAATATACTTAGAACACCTAAAGCGATTATTCCAACTAATATGACACCTAATAAAATTCCCAATAGATTTAATTAAGTTGCTTTAATAGGTGCTTGATGTCTACTTTTTGCCCAATAATAGTTCCTAAATCAGAAATAGAAATGCGTTCCTGAAGCATGTTGTCACGGTCACGAATAGTCACTGTATTATCTTCTAAAGTTTGATGATCGACCGTTACACAATAAGGTGTGCCGATAGCATCTTGTCTTCTATAACGTTTACCGATAGCATCTTTTTCTTCATAAAAACATGTGAAATCATATTTCAGCTCATCAATAATTTCTCTTGCTTTTTCAGGAAGACCGTCTTTTTTCGTCAACGGAAGTATAGCTACTTTATTAGGAGCTAATGCTGCAGGAATACGAAGTACTACTCTTTCACTACCATCTTCAAGTTTCTCCTCGGTGTAAGCACTTGACAGCACAGCTAAGAACAATCGATCTAGACCTATGGAAGTTTCTACTACATAAGGAACGTAGTTTTTATTTTCTACAGGGTCAAAAAATTGTAGTTTTTTACCTGAATGTTCTTCGTGTGCTTTTAAATCAAAATCTGTTCTAGAATGAATTCCTTCTAATTCTTTAAATCCCATTGGGAAGTTAAACTCAATGTCGCAAGCGGCATTCGCATAATGTGCTAAATTTAAGTGATCGTGGAAACGGTAATTTTCCTCTCCAAGACCTAGTGCTTTGTGCCAATTAATTCTGGTGTTTTTCCATTTGTTGTACCACTCCATTTCCTCTCCTGGTTTCACGAAAAATTGCATTTCCATCTGCTCAAATTCTCGCATTCGGAAAATAAACTGACGAGCAATAATTTCGTTACGGAAAGCTTTTCCAATTTGAGCAATCCCAAATGGAATACGCATTCGGCCTGTCTTCTGAACATTTAAATAGTTTACAAATATTCCTTGAGCCGTCTCAGGACGTAAATAAATTGTATTAGCACCATCTGCTACTGAACCCATTTCTGTAGAGAACATAAGGTTAAATTGTCTTACTTCAGTCCAGTTTTTTGATCCAGAAATAGGGTCTGCAATCTCTAAGTCAATAATCAATTGCCGAATACTTTCTAAATCTCCCGACTCCAACCCTTTTTTCATGCGCTCATTAATCGAAACTATTTTTTCCTTATTACGAAGCACATTAGGGTTAGTAGCTATAAATTGATCTTTATCAAAATCATCACCAAATCGTTTTGTAGCTTTGGCTACTTCTTTATTAATTTTTCCTTCAATTTTAGCGATGTAATCTTCAATAAGCACATCGGCACGATAGCGTTTTTTCGAATCTTTATTATCAATTAAAGGATCATTAAAAGCATCAACATGCCCAGATGCTTTCCAAGTAGTTGGATGCATAAAAATAGAGGCATCTATGCCTACAATCTCCTCATTCATCTGCACCATTGCCTTCCACCAGTATTCCTTTAGGTTATTTTTTAACTGCACACCATTCTGCCCATAGTCATACGCTGCACTCAATCCATCGTATATTTCACTTGATGGAAATACAAATCCATACTCCTTAGCGTGTGCTACTATCTTTTTTAGTAAATTATCATCATTATTTGCCATGGCGGCAAAGATAAGGAAAACTTCCTTTTGGAAGAGGCTTATGAAAAATGAAATTATTTTATCAATCGCTAATAAAGAAATTGATATAACAGCAGCATTGAACTTAAGGAAGAAGGTATTTGTTGAAGAACAAGGAATTCCTATTAATATGGAAATTGACGGCAAGGACGATCGGAGTATTCATATAGTTGCTTTAAATAATGAAAAAGTAGTGGGTACAGGCAGGTTAACTCTTGAAAATGAAAGAGGAATAATATCAAGAATTGCTGTTCATAAAGAATATCGCAGTATTGGCTTAGGTAAAAAAATAATTTTATTTCTTGAACAACTAGCAAAAGATAAGCAAATACAACAGTTATTACTTACACCACACAAATACCTTGAAAAATTTTATGCTACATTAGGCTATTTAGAGTATGGAAATACAGTGAAAGTAGGGAAACATACACTTATTAATATGATGAAATCCATTTGATAAGTTTTGAATTGTAATTATTGCTATTTCTCAATTAATAATTTCATAACAAAACATTAACACCAAAATCATAAAGACTATCTAAAAATAATCTCACATTTGTAATATGAGTAAAAATAAAAAACACGAACGGAAGACGAAGAGGGCGAAAGCAAACAACAATCAATTAAAGGATAAGATACTTCAACTGTTAAATTTAAATATTTCCAAGGCTTACAATATAAAACAAGTAGTTAAACGACTTGGGTTTCACCAAAAAGGAATTAATGAAGAAATTCCAATGATGCTTTCTATTTTATTGAAAGAAGGCAAAATTGAAATGCTTAAAAACGGCATGTATAAAAGCAATCGAGTACCTGACACACACACAGGAAAGGTGGATCATGTAAGTTCACGATTTGCCTATATTATTTTAGGAGATGATCATGATGATGTTTATGTAAAGGCCGAAGACTTGCTGTATGCCATGAATGGCGATATTGTTGAAGTGGCTGTTCATACGGGAGAAAAACATGGTAAAAAGCCAGAAGGTAGAGTTATCACAATCATTGAACGGTCTGTAAAAGAACTTGTAG
>JAOUKH010000091.1 GCA_029882685.1 Cyclobacteriaceae bacterium | reverse complement strand
TCAGACGCCAATTTTATAGACCAATTAGGTGAAGTAGAAATACTTCGTGCCAATAATATAGTTAAACAATATTCTTTATCTACCAATTCACAAATACTTATAAATAACTCGAATCTCCCAAATGGCCTTTTAAAAGTGGTTTTTAAAATAAACGGAATAACACAGTCTGAGCGATTGTTTTGGAATGGTGAAATTGATATTTCTGATGCTGATTACCTGGAAACATATACAACATTGAAAAACGTAAATACTTTTTTCAAGATTACTGAAGAAGCAAATTTATCTATTTCTGTGGGAAAAATTTATACAAAAAACACCTTGCTTAGTATGGCATTAGCACATGAAATTAATAGTACGATTACTAACCCAATAACTCCTGATTTTTATAATTCCATTACAAATAAAAGACTTGATGATTATTTAATTGCATCACAATTTAAGCCTGAAGAGCAAGTTGACTCTATTGATTTTTTACCAGAATATAGATATGGTATTGTTCAAGGCAAAATAATTAATAAACAAACTCGAATTCCACTTAAAGGTGTAAGGGTGGGCATTGGTTTTACAAGTACAAACTATCAGGTAGGTGTAACCACAACAAACAATAATGGTGATTTCATATTAAAATATAACCCTGATTTGATACGTGAAGAAGGATTTGTCAATTTGATCGATGAAAGCTTCCCTATTGAATACGAAATGGTTATTCATAACGAGTTCTACAATTCTTACCCAGAATTTCCAATTAAGCAATTAAAATTTGATTCCCTCAAAATGTCGCAGGTAATTAGAAGAAGCATTATTAACCAAATTGAAAACGCCTATTATATTCCTGAAGATAAAGATAGCACTACTCTGCCCGTCCATCCGTTAACAGATATGCGTACTTATAAATTAGATGACTACACTAGATTTGCTACCATGCGCGATACTTTCATAGAGTTAATTTATGAGGTTGGAGTAAGCAAAAATGAAAACAAATATCAATTCAATATGAGGATTTATGATGTAAATAATAACGATAAGTACAATTCACCAACGTTGATTCTATTGGATGGTGTAATGATAAGTTCTGAGAGTGCTATGAAAATTTCTCCTTACATAATTGATAGAATTGATGTTTTAAATAAAAACTACTATTTCGGTAATATAATGTTTGATGGAATAATTGCTCTTCACACATTAAAAAACGATTTAGCAAATACTACCCCTCTGGGTAATAAGGTCGAATTTGTTCCTGTACAAAATGATAAAAGTGTAGTTGTTGGCGCATTTAACCCAAACAAGAATCAGAGAAACCCTCATTATGAATCCCTCTTATATTGGAATCCAAAGGTGAAACATAAAGGCGGTCAAATGAAACTTTCTTTTTATACTTCTGAGGTTAAAGGCGTATTCGAAATTAGAGTAGAAGGTGTTACTAAAAGTGGTAAACCGATTAGTAGAAGGAGGTATATTGAAGTAAAATAGTAAAAACTAATAGAGGTTATAGAATGTACGTTAAGTATATACTATAAATTTCAGGATGGCTTTATGCCATCCTGAAATACTGGTATAATACTCAACACAAAAAAAATCATATCAATCAACACGAACTGTATTGACAGATTAAAATTTTAAATTCAATGAAACCAATAAATTAGTACCTGCTTGTGGGTAATAGTAATTTTCTCGAATAGTATTACCTCCACCACTATAGCCAAATGTATAACCATTCGATTCATACACCTCATTAAAAATATTATTTACTAAAAGTTGTACACCAACTTCCTTAACAAGTTTTGTTTCAAAACTATAATTCATATTCAGGTCATTAACAAAATATGAATCAATAGCTCTACTTTCGTTGGTGGTATTATCTAAATATTGTTTTCCCACATATTTAGACTGTAAACCAACAGACAACCCTTTAATAGGAGAATAATTTAATAATGATCCTGCTATTAAGCTTGGAGAAAAAGATATGTCAGCATTTTTATACTCTGTTTCAATTATATTATATTCATCCCAAAACTGACCGTAATCATAAAGTACATCACTAAATTTTTCAATTATATTTTGGCTATACGTTGCATTTGCAGCCCAAACTAATCCTTTTACAATTTCAAAACTTCCTTCTAATTCTATCCCTCTTCTATAGCTCTTATCAACATTTTTTCTAACTGGATTTCCAACATCATTTAATTCTCCTGTAAGCACTAATTGATTTTTGTAGCTCATGTTGTATAGATTTATGCCCAACATATATCGGTCGGCAATACTTTTATACCCAAACTCAATATCTTGTAAAGTTTCATGTTTTGGTGAGATTGGCGAATCTATGAAGTCATTGCGAACAGGCTCTCTATTACCAATTGCGAATGAACCATAAACGCTTGAGATATCATCGATTTGAAAAGTTGCCCCTAATTTTGGATTAAAAAAAGCAAAATTAGAGTTGATATTAATGTTTTTTAAATCATTATCTACACCAAAAGTATTGTAATTAATTGTTCGGTATTGTAGGTCAGCAAACAAACTCAATTTTTCAATTACTTGATAATTTGTTTTCCAAAATATATTGAAATCTTGTTTTTCTCCTATATTGTCATAGTACTTATCTCTAATGTTAGCTGTACCAGAAAATTCAGCCCAAATTACTTCACCGAAATGATCTCCATCATAGACATTATATCCACCTCCTAGAGTAGAATTAAACTTGTTTTTAGAATAGTCTAAAGAAAACGTCACCCCACCAAAATGATTGTCCAGCCATCTCCTTCTAATAATATCTGATGTTTTAATGGTATCAACTAAGCCAACAGAAATGTAACCTATACCATAATCTTGTAAATCTTCATCTGCTTTATACTGTTCATAGTAACCCCTACCATAAGTGTAATGAAGTGCAGAAGTAAAACTTAAGTTGGTATTAAGCTGATGAGACAAATGTAATTGGTAATGATCTTGCTGATAGTGATCTATTTCATTATCGTATTCATAATAGTTGTAGGTTCTACCAGAGTTAAGTAGGTTATTTCGTTGATCGGTAGTAAGCCAATTGTTATCAGCGACCTCATCCATTCCAGCCTCATCATTTTTGATGCGTGATTCTGGAGTACCCCACCAAGCTTGGTATGTTTCTTCCTGTCCTCCAAAAGCTAGTGCTTTTACAATAGTTTTTTTACCATAATAAGCACCTGATAAATAATAGGACTTAAGGTCTGACCAAGCGCGGTCAATATATCCATCTGATGAAATTTGTGACAAGCGACCTTCAAATGCCCATAAATTATTAAGTAAACCTGAGTTAAGAATTAAGTTGTGTTTACGGGTATTAAATGAGCCGTAGGTATTATTGATTTGAACCAGTGGTTCAGTAGCAGGGTTGTTAGTAGCTAAATTTACGGTTGCTCCAAAAGCTCCAGCCCCATTGGTGGAAGTACCAACTCCTCGCTGAACCTGAATACTACTTACTGTGGAAGCAAAGTCGGGCATATTCACCCAATATACTCCTTGAGATTCGGAATCATTTAATGGAACGCCATTGATGGTAACATTGATTCGAGAGGCATCACTTCCACGAATACGCATTCCAGTATACCCTACACCAGCACCAGCATCGGAAGTAGTAACCATTGATGGGATTAAATTTAATAGAATGGGTAAATCTTGGCCTAAGTTTACTCTATCAATATCCTCTTTGTTGATAGTAGTATAGGCAACAGGAGTATTTTCTCCAGCTCGTGTTGAGCGAACGAAAACGGTTTCCAGTTCTTGTGTTTTTAGTGTGTCTTCAATTGATGAAGTGGTTTGAGCAATTGAAATTATGCTAGTAAGCATAAGCCCAAATGTAATTACATTTTTTTTCATGGTTAATTTTTGGTTAAAAACACAATTGCATAGGGTACAATTGTTAAATAGTTAATTACCTCTCCCTGCGTCCGCATTATCGGCATCAGGTTCATTGGGTATAATCTCAGCCTGTTGAGTAAGGCACCCCCTAAAAGATTCTGTAAATGTAGATGAAAAAAATTAACAAAACACAATAGAGATAGGAGAAATATTGTGTGTCATTAGTTGGAACTATTCCTGTTAGGCTTTATAGACCTACTAATTATCGCTTAAAATACACCTTAACCATAACTAACACAATTTTACTTATATTGTTTCCGAGGTCAAATATTGGAGTAAAAGAGGTGTGAAAAGTAGCATCAGTGCCATCAGCACACCTGAATGTTAAGTTTTCTTCTGCAAACTTCTTGTCGTTCATTTCTTCAAATATTTCTTCCACCTTATTTCTGGATTCTTTTGTCAGCATTTCCTCTAAAGTTTTTCCCCTAAGGTCTTTTCTTAAACATTTGAATTGATTAAAAAATAATGTGTTGGCATTTCTAAAGGTTCTATCGGGTTTAAGTTCTAGTACTGGAAGTGTGCTTCTTAAAGCGTTTGCCACACCATTTAAATCTGCTCTTTTTTCTTTTTCGTCCGTTACAAATTGTGCAAACATTATAACTTTATAAGGATCACCATTTGAATAATGGATAGGATTGTATGTGCCTTTAAGCCATAGTTTATCACCATTTTTACTTAATAATTTAAATTCTCCTTCAAAAAATTTTCCCTCCTTAATTTCCTCCCACATCAACGTAGTTTGTGGTTTGTCAATTTCTTCTTTTGGCAGTAATTCTAAATAGTGTTTTCCAACTATATCTTCAAGTTGATAACCTCCAATTAACAGAAAAATATCATTGGCTTTTATTAGGTATCCTTCCATATCATATTCACAAGAAGCTACAGTTTTGTTAATAGCATTCATATGACTTTGGAGTTCAGCATTTCTATTTTCGTTTTCTATTTCTAGTTCTTTCTCTGAAGTTATTTCTTTTGATAACATCAACACTTTTTCCAATTCACCATTACTGTTAATAACGGGAGTAAATGTTGAATCTAGCCAAATAGATTTGCCGCTGTCAGTTTTAATTTTATTCTCACCAGCAATAGTTTCTTTATTATTTATTTGTGACCAAAACTCTTGAAAAGAAGTGTTATCATCTATTAAACTTTTAACAGATGTACCTACAATATTATTTTTTTGCAATTGACAAACATCTGCTAATTGATCATTTATCTTAATAATATTTCCATCAACATCAATTTCTGCCATAGCCAAAGTAGTATCAATGGCATTAAACAAACCTTTTAGTTGTACTTGATTGCGTTGCATATCCTCCTGTATAGCAGATAATTTTTCCATATTCTGACGCATCTCATCTTCACTTGACCGTAATTCAGTTGCCATTGTTTGAGATTCTTTGAGCAATAAATTTGTGGTCTCATTTGTTTTAATATTGCTAATAGAACCAGCAATACTTTCTGCTATGCTCTCTAAAAATTCAACTTTATAGTGTTCAAATTTTTTAAAAGTAGCTAATTCAAAGGCTCCGTAAAATACATCATTAAAAATTAAGGGTACTATTATTATGTTGTTAGGAGTTACCTCACCTAATCCAGAAGTTATGTTTACATAATTATCAGGGATTTGGGTAAGAAATAATGTTTCTTTTTCCAAAACACACTGCCCTAATAGCCCTTGTCCTTTAAATACTTTTTTTTCATTATACTTCTTTCGGCTATAGGCATAAGTACCCATTAGTTCTAAATATGAACCTTCTTCTTCGTTTTCATATTCCAAATATAGTCCCCCTTGGTTTGCACTTACATACTTGGCTAGTTCACTAATAATCTTAAAACAGTAATTATTTACATCACTGGCATCCGAACGAAGAATTTTAGCAAATTTTGCTATACCCTCCACCTTCCATCTTCTCTTACCTTCTTCTTCATTAAAGGCACTAATTTTTTCGTGTGTTATTAGTAATGATTTGCCTAATATTTCATCCTTATTAAGGTATTTATAAGTAAGATTCTTTTCTATCCCTAGCTTTCCTACTACATCAACAGCTTCTTGTATTCTATTTTGTATTTTATTTAGGTTGGTTGATATTGAGTTATATATCTCGTTTTTCACATCAAAATAGTTGTTCCCCTCTTTACCGTTTACCATTTCTGTAGTTTTGTGTAGTAATACACTTAGGCTTTTGTTCATATTATTATAAACAATTCCCCATGTGATTAATATTGCTACAGATAAGATAGTTATTATATACTTTATGTAGATAATGTCAAGAAAAGCAACTCCTACAATACAGCATAAAACAAGGACTCCAGACAGAAGTAATATATTATTTGGATTTAATTTTTTCAAAATAATCATCAATTTATTGTTTTTCATTGAAAGTCTTGAAGAAGAGTTCAAATAGAATGGTGGTTTGGTTGTTATGTATTTGAACGCTTATATTAAATTTTATCGAAGGATTAAACAGACTCCATAGTAGCCACTAAATCATTTTTTGAGAATGGTTTTACTACATAACTATGAGCCCCAAGGCTCATACCTTCATCAATGGTTGATTGCTGTGCAACAGCACTTATTATCACTACTTTAGATTCTATACCTTCTTGTTTATATACTTTTAAAATATCAGTGCCAACCATATCTGGTAATATGTTATCTAGAGTTATATAATCTGGCTGTAATTCAAAAGCTAATTCAATTGCTTCCTCTCCATTTACTGCAAGTCCAACCACAACATAACCAGCATCTTCAAGAATCTCTTTAATCACCATACGCATATACAATGAATCATCAACAATCAGTACATTCTTTTTCATATTCAATTGATTTATTCTATATATTTTCTTTCATTTTTTTGTGTTACTATCTAGTTTCAATATACCATTAAATAATCACGAGCGTTTTTATCGTATACACCATTAGGTACAAATTTTCTACTTGTAAGCTGCATATCTTTTACAGCTGCTTCCGTTTTGTTTCCAAAATTTCCATCAGATGTACCGCACTCAAAGCCAGTCATTTTTAAAGCATTTTGTAATTCTTTTACTTCATTCCCCACATCTCCTCTTTTTAATTTGTTTTCAGGCAAAACAGGATCATTTATATAGGTTAGTCTTTGATAGCCTAAAACTTTTTCTGTTAAATAGGAAGACAGTGATACTTGATGACCATCATTTCCGCCTATACAATATATTTGTGACCCATCTTGAGAAAAACCCATAAAAATTCCCACATGCTCTTTATTGTTTATTGAGCAATTTTTTCCAATAACTACTACATCTCCAGGCTCAGGCGAAAAAGTTGACCATCCAGTTAAAAGCCATGACCAAATATCTGTTTTACCAGAACCCTTCAGATTCACTTTTTTAGCACACCAATTCAAAAATATACTACACCATGGAGTATCCTTGTCGTTTATCCATTCAACGCCTGCTTCTTTAGCATATTGCTGAATAAGACAATTCTGATCAGCAGTAGTTTGCTGTAACTGACCTAACTTACTAATCGCTATTTTAATTAGTTCATCCATAGTATACACCTTACTTCATCTTACTTCCTTTTCTCATTAAGTATATTGATTCTTTAATTTTAGAAATCTTATTTCCCACCTCTTTTTCAGCTATTAGTAATTCATCAACAGTACAATCTAGTTTATATGTCCAATAATTTCTCTCCCAACTAATAGTAATATCTATTGTTTCTGGATCTGTTGAGCTCATTTTTAAGTTGTAGTCTTTTTCGTCCATATTTTATATTTCGACAAATATTTTTTAATGTTTGACATATTAGATCCAGTAACATATTCGGCTATTATCAAGTCGTTTACAGAACAACTTAATTGCAAGCACCAATAATCTCTTTGGGCTGAATTATTGATGTCAATATTTTCTAAGTATTTCATTTTATGAACAGACTTATTTACCATAGTTTGAAAAAAATCGCTTAGTGTTTGCTAAAGTAGAAAATGAATCAATACTGAGAATCATTAGAAGTAGTGAGTTTTATGTCCTATTTCTAATGAAAAATATTTACGGTAAATCCGCAATACTAATACATAATTTTGCTCTCTAAATGCAGGAAACCACCATTAAAAATGTGGAGCCACTACCTACATTAGAATCGATGGTTAACGATGCATTTACATGAGATAATCTAGCCTTAATATTTTTGATGCCCATGCTGTCTTTTTGTATGTTTTCAACATCAAAACCTTTGCCATTATCTTCATATACTATACTGAGATTTGAGTTTTCATATTTTGTTAAATGTATGGATAGAGAGGAAGCCTCAGCATGCCTTAGTGTATTTGTAATTAGTTCTTGAATTACATAATAAATTGCCTGTTCTGTTTTTTCTGATAATCTGGTGTTAAAGTTGGTGCATGAAAAATGCGCTTCAATTTTATTAGATGCATTAATAGTATCAATAAGGTCTTTTAGAGCTAATTTTAGACCAAATTGGGTGAGGGTAGCAGAAGCAAGATTATGTGCTATTTCTCTAGTTTCATTGATGGTTTCATCTAGTAATTGTCTTACTTTTTTTGACCTTTTGTCGTTGGTGTTTTTAGAACTTTCATGAAATAATTTAATAGCAGATAACTTAGCTCCCAACCTATCATGTAGGTCTTCAGCTATACGTTTTCTTTCTTCTTCTTGACTTTTCATCAAAGAATTAAGTAAAGTTATTTCCTGTTCTTTTTCCAATTTAGATAGTTCCTGATGATGAAGCTGTGCTTCCTTATCACGCAAGTGTTTTCGTACCTTTTGTCGTTGGTAATACAAGATCATTGCAGTAAGAATAAACCCAGATAAAATAACGGATAACCAGAATAGTCGCTGATTCTGTTTAGTTTTTTGTTTATTAACTAATATTTGCTTCTTTAAAGCAAGTTCTTTTTGTCCTGTTTCATATAGTGTTTGGAGTTCTGAAAGCTGACGAGATTTTTCTTCGTTAAATATAGAATCACGTAAATCCCTATATTCATCAAATAATTTAGTGGCTAGTTCCATGTTGCCCAAAGCCATATGAACATTTACAATATTGGATAGAATGTTTAGATAATTTTCTCCATCTTTTAGCAACTCAGCCATGGCCTTTCCTTTTTCATAATAGTTAAGGCTTTTGGTGTATTCTTTCTTTTTACGGAGTGTATTTCCAATATTAAGATGGGATATTAGAATTCCTTTTTGATCATTTAATTTTTGTTTTATTGACAGGCCATTGGTATAATAATTAATGGCATCATCGTAATTATTTTGTCGCTCATTAATATACCCTAAGTTATTGTATACTCTTGAAATATTGAGAGAATCTTTTAATTGTTGGTAGATGATTAAAGCTGAGATATACTCCTTTTGAGCTTTATCCAAACTATTATGTTTGTAATCATTGTTTGATAGTATGTTTCCTATTCCAGTATGTATAAGGGCAAGCATTTTACGATTTTCATCATGATTTAATAGCTTTTTGCATAAATAGAAATATTCTAAGGATTGATCAAAATCATTTTGGTGAAAGAAGAAATTACCTAGGTTTAGGTAGTTATTGGTTAATCCAATACTGTAATTAATTTTTTCATTTATATTTATTGCTTGATAAAAGTATTTTAGAGCTTCTGGTTTATTCCCCTTTTTTGATAGTAAAAGAGCAAAACTATTATAGACACTACTAATTCCTATTGAATCGGATAGTTCCAAGTAAATATTTAGTGCAAAATTATAGCATTCCTCTGCCTTTTTGTATTTCCCTTGGTTTTTAAAAGATATTCCCTGTCTTCTAAATATTTCTCCTAACTCTTTCTTTTTGTTAGTGGTGGTAGTCGTTTTAATGCTATCAATAAGTGGTGTTTGAGAAAAACTAAATAAACCCGATGTAGAGATACTGATAAAAAAGAAAAGCCACTTCATGCCGAAAGATAGGCAGATGTGGCTAATGTATAATATAGGACTATGTTGATTATATTATTCTGCGTCACCATTTTCTACCTGCGAATCTCCATCTGTGTTCTTCACAATAATGTTTTCATCTTCACACGCAGAAAAAGCAAATAATGTAGTAATAACTATAGCAAATTTTAATAGTCTAGAAGTTTTCATGTTTTTATTGGTTTAGTTAAATAAATAAATTATAAACCAATATTACGGATAAGATTTCAGTCAAAAAACACTATTTTTAGTGTTTTTTAGCCCCTAATTATAATGGTGAGAAAATATTAGAAATAGTGAATAATCACATGATATAGCCTTCTATAACTACTTTTTTTATTAACTGAGAAACATTTTTAGCATTAAATTTCACTAATAAATTTTTTCGATATGTATTTATTGTGTGTTCACTAGAAGCTGTTTGAAGAGCTATTTCATGAGACGTATGTCCGTTGGCGAGAAGTTTCAAAATCTCCTTTTCTTTTGGTGATAAAGTGATGCCTTCTGGGTTGTCAATTGTTCTCATGCGTGACACTAATTTTTGAGTCACCTCTTGCGAATAATAAGTTTTACCATTCATTATATATTCGATAGCAAGCATAAGCTCTTCGGCACCAGTATTTTTTAATATATAACCATCAGCACCAGCTTCAATAGCATTTTTCACATAGCCCTCCTTACTGTGCATAGAAATAATAAGAACTTTTACTTCACTATGATCTTTCTTTACTTTTAAAGTAGTTTCTATGCCATTCAGTATTGGCATATTAATATCCATTAGAATAAGATCCACTTTGTTTTTATTGAGATATTTTAGTACTTCTTCACCATTCGATGCAAAGTAGACAATCTTTATGTTAGGAATATCTTCCAATAAAGATGCAAGCCCTTCAACAATCATTTGGTGATCATCTGCAATAATAATCTGGATCATATTATATGCTCTATTTTCACTAATATAAAGAAAAATAAAGGATGTTGCATTATGTGATTACACAAATAGTCTAGTGTAGAGTTATCTTATTGTTTGATAAAAAAATAAGATAAAGATTATCCTAATTTATTTTCAGAATCATTCTTTGCCAATAGAGTTTCTACTGGTATTGGATATGGCATTTCATCCAGTTGCTTTTTCATGTATTTCATTACTTGATTAAAGTCTTCGAAGTTAATTTCTTGTATAGGTTCAGATGGAGGAAGTTGTACTTTAAGTGCATCTATTTGAACTCCATTTTTCCAAAATCGATAGCATAAGTGATTTCCAGTGGCCAATCCAGTACTTCCGACATAACCAATGGTTTGTCCTTGTCTTACTCGTGTTCCAGAACGTATTCCAGAAGCTATTTTACTCATGTGTAAATATTGGGTGGTGAAGGTGGCGTTATGTTTTAGTTTTACATAATTCCCGTTGTACTTGCTGTATCTTGCCTCTAATATTATTCCATCACCTACAGCCCTGATGGGAGTGCCTCTTGCTGCAGCAAAATCTGTGCCTCTGTGTGCTTTATATCTTTTTTGAACGGGATGATATCTTCTACCCGAATATCGAGAGCTTATTCTGGTAAAATCTAAAGGGTACTTTAAAAGTGCTTTTCTTAAACTGTTACCTTCCTCGTCAAAGTAATCTATTCCATTTCCCTGATCGTAATAATAAGCATAGTAATCATGTCCATAATGCTGAAAATATACTCCCTTAATTTGTCCAATGCCGATAGTTTCTCCCTCTACTTGTTTTTCCTCATAAACAATTTTAAATTTATCGCCTTTTTGCAAACGAAAGAAATCAATTTGCCAAGCAAATACATCCACAAAATTATTGGTGAGTTGTGGGCTAGCTCCCAATTCATCCATGGATACTGCTAATGACATTTGTATTGTACCTGCTAATTCTCGTTCTACAGTAATTACTTCTTTTTCAACTTTTTCAACGGTAATAGAATCTTCCAAATTAAATATTACGTATTCGGTAGGGTTGGGTTCATACACCATCGTTTTTGCAGTATTCAATGAGTCGGGGTAACAAATAAGTGTATATTTTCTGTTTGGGACTACTTTTCTTACATCAAATACCGATTTTGCTTTTTTAGCGAGCGTATGGATTTTCTGAAAAGACACATTATATGCATTAAGGATTTCAGAAAGGTTTTGGTTGCGTTTAATTTTGTCTTCAATCACTACCATTGAATCCACTACCATACCATAAAGTATTTTAGGCTCGTGTTTTATAGCATTTAAAGGATTGGTAACTACATCACTAGCTAATGTGGTTTCGTCCCGATCAGTTATAATTGGGCTAAAATTTCGTAAAATTAGATAAGAAAGCGAAGCAATAGTAATTACTCCCAAAATGCCCCAAGTTATCTTTTTCATAATACAAAGATCAAAAAATTGTAGGACTATAGTTTAAAAAATCACTACAAGTATAATAAAAATATTACATACAAGATGCATAATGGTCTAAAAAACAGTGTGAATGTTAAAATGATACATGCAATTCTATAAGACATGAGTCTTTTTTGTAATAAAAAACATTATTAATCACCTAAAAATCTTAAAGGGCTAATTTAGTCTCCGTTTTAACCAAAGGCTGTTTAACACTACTGATAATGAGCTAAATGCCATAGCACCACCAGCAATCATGGGGTTTAATAAAAACCCAAAAACGGGGTATAATACACCTGCTGCTACAGGAATTGATAAAACATTATAAAAAAATGCCCAAAATAAATTTTGTCGTATCGTTTTTGTTGTGAGTTTTGAATATTGAATGGCTGTTTCAATCTTTTTTAGGTCGCCTTTTACAAGCGTTATTGATGCTGTTTCTATTGCTATATCAGTTCCGTTACCCATTGCTATACCCACATTGGCATGTGATAAAGCAGGAGCATCATTTATTCCGTCTCCAGCCATAGCTACTTTTTTACCTTGTCGCTGATAATATTTTATTATATCGGCTTTTTCATGAGGAAGGATATTCGCTTTATATGTTTTAATACCACATGCCTCAGCTATTTGGGATGCATTTTGTTCATTATCTCCTGTAAGCATCACTACTTCAACGCCTGATTTTTGAAGTTGTTTGACGGATTTACGTGCGCCTTGTTTTAATGTGTCTTTTACACCTACTAGTGCAAGCACCTCTTTCTCATTTCCAAAAGCCACAATCGTATGACCATTATTTTTTAGTTTTTCTTCTTCTTGATTGAATGGATGATGTAGATTTTCAGATATCACAAAATTTGGCTTTCCTATTCTAAAAGTTTCACCTTTTATTTTTGCTTCAATTCCCTGTCCTGGAAAATTTTCAATGCTTTCAATCACATGACTATGAGTCACTTTTTCTTTTTCTAAATACTCCATTATTGAATTAGATAATGGATGCTCTGAACTAGATACAATAGCATAAAACACACTTAAAAGCACTTTATTTTTTTCGTTATATGAAAAGTGATCAACTATAGGTCTACCCTCTGTTAATGTTCCTGTTTTGTCAATAAAAATAACTTCAACGTCTTTAAGGTTTTCTAATGATTCTGCATCACGAATAAGAACACCCTGTTGAGCTGCTCTTCCTATGCCCACCATAATAGCAGTTGGAGTAGCTAATCCTAATGCACAAGGACATGCAAT
>JAOUKH010000244.1 GCA_029882685.1 Cyclobacteriaceae bacterium | reverse complement strand
ATTACTAAGTTCAGCTACTGCCCAAGAAATAGCATCTTTGATAATAGTCTCTCTTAATAGTTCACGTTTTTTTTTACTAAGCTGCTTAGAATCATTAAGAATTTCGTTTTGATACTCTTTAGGTAAAATTACTGCTGCGGCAACTACTGGACCAGCAAGGCATCCTCTGCCAGCTTCATCGCAACCAGCCTCTATTTTATCAGTGGTAAACTGTGACAATAACATGAGCTAAAATTAACAGATAGAAATAGTATTTATGCTTTCTTTTTGATAAATTATACAAGCATTAAACTTCTAATATCATGAAAAAAACCACGTATTTTTCCTTATTTATTTTATTGTTTTCTGCATTCGGTGTTCATGCTCAAAATGGCATGAAAAATTTAATCCTTAATAAGGATTTAAAAATTGAAAAATTGGTCATAAAAAATGAAGATTTAAGTTATTCATTGGGCTCTGTTAATATACGAGAAGATGTATGGCTGGAGTACGATAGAGATGGAAAGGAAATTGGCAAAGCCAATATATTGGAATTTACGGAAGACCGTATTCGAATAAAATGGATTTTTACAGAAAACGGAGCTGATGTTGGAGATATTACTATTTACAACTATGAAATGAGTGACAACAAGATGGTTTTCAATATTCTTTTTGACAATAAAGAACAGGGATTTTTTGAAGCTATGCTTTAGCAGCTATTTGATCAGAGTTAAAAATATTAACGCCCAAAATATTACTTTGGGCAATGTTTTGCATGGCTTTTGCTACTGTTTCTCCATCAATAGCTTTATATTTTTTTACTGGTCCCACAAAAATCCAACCTAAGGATTTATAAAATTTCTGAGCTATATTTTCAATAGTTCGGATTTCTTCTCTTTCACCTATTAATAACGAAGGTCTTAATATATTAATAGTATTATATTGTAAATCCATAATTGCCAATTCTAAATCGCCTTTCACACGATTATAAAAGAAATTGGACGAGCTATTTGCTCCTAAAGCTGTAATGACCGATAGTTGGTTGGCTCCATTTTCAAGTGCTATTGTGGCAATTTGAAGAGGATGGGTATAATCAAAACGTTCAAAAATTTCTTTTGATCCAGCTTTTTTCATGGTAGAGCCTAAGCAAATAAATACATCATCAGCTATTAATTTGTCAGCCACTTCATTTAAATTATCAAATGGGATAATGACTTCTTTTAGCTTTTTATGTTGAATTCCTGTAGCACGCCTTGATAAAGAAATAACAACACTATACATTTCATTTTTTAACAATAGTTGTAACAATTGTTTTCCAATGAGTCCTGTAGACCCTGCTAAAAGTGCTTTCTTAACCATTAGTTTCTCTTACCTCTGATTCCCAAACTCTAAAGGCTTCAATTTCAGTTTGTAACTGATTATATACCCACATCACAACCGCAAAATCGTCTATCATTCCAGTTACTGGAATTAAATCAGGTATAAGGTCAATAGGCATTGCAAAATATACTATGGCAGCTATTATGGCTAAAATTCCTTTAACAGGTACGTCTTTATATGTGCCTTTGGAATATGCTTTTATCATCCGAGCAAATATTTTAATGTTGTCAACAAGTTTAATGTTGTTAACATCCGAAAGTTTATCCTTCGATATTTGGAGTAAATGATTTAGCTTATCTCGATTTTGAAGTATGCTAGACGCTTTCCTTTTTGCTTTTTTGAAGTACTTATTTTCAATCTTACTATCACTCATAATCCTCCTCCTTAAATTACTAATTTTTTGTTTTCACACTGTTTTTCTATAGAACCACAAATGTATATATCTTATATAACAACGCTTAATTGAGTATATTAATATAGTGCAGAAAAATGACTTTAGAAAATTTGTCGAATTTCGTTTTTGGTTTCATATAGTGCCAATGAGATTAAATCTGTTTCTTTTGAAAAAATATCTTCTAAAAGTTGTTTTGATAAATCTGCATTTGTGGCTTTCTCTCCCATTTTTGCAGCAGCATTATTTATTGAGGCAATTAAATCCTCTTTAGCATTTTTAATTTGTGTCCATACTTCATCACTCATATATACTTGCTGAGATACATTATGGTTATATTCTTCACGAATTTCATTCAGTAAAATAAATTGAAATTCTTTAGCCGTATATTCACCGTTATTCAATCTTGACACCAAGCTATTTGGGCTAATTCTCTCTAAAAAAAGGCACATGCGTTCGTAGGCCTGAAGTCGTGTTGGTAATATAGTTTCAATACTTCTTCCACGAATTTCGAGCATGGATTTTTCAAGTTCCTTGTTTAGGAACGATTTTACTATTAAATACATAGCATAAAGCACTAATGCTGCAGGGATCAACAATTTTCCGTATTCTATTATTACTTCCATGAAACTGTGGTATATCTTTTTGTGTTATTATTGCGAACGAATATATGAGATTATTCTATAATTAGATAATTTGACAAACCAATAATTAATGAACAGGGTATCTGATTATAGTAAAAATACAGATGAAGATTAATTGAATTAACATGAATAACCTAGTTTCATTGTCAAGTAATGCAGCCCTTGAGGTAAAAAATATTATGAAAAATAAAAATATCCCTGATGGATATGGCTTGCGTATTGGGATGAAAGGGGGAGGAGGTTGCGGAGCAGGAATGACGCACATGTTAGGGTTTGATAAGGAGAAAAAAGGAGATATAAATTATGAATCACAAGGCATAACCATATATATAGAAAAAAAACACTTAATGTATCTTATTGGTTTGCAGGTCGATTTTCATGACGGGGTAGATGCCAGAGGCTTTACTTTTGTGAACCATGAACAAAAAGAAAGTTAACGACTTTTATACATGGTTACTTTCGCTTTTCTACATACACCTTTTACTGGCGGGTTATATTTTGATATTTCCACATTAACCCCTGTGATTTCAGGAAAAGTTTTTAATGCACGTGTTGTAATACGACCAGCTACATGTTCTAGCATTTTTGAAGGAATAAGCATTTCCTCGTTTACAATTTTATAAATGGTTTCGTAATTTACAGTTCCTGATAGTGTATCGTCATGGGCAGCCTTTTGCAAATTAGTTTCCACTTCAATATTAACTTCGTATTTATTTCCTAATTTTTGCTCTTCTTCATAATATCCATGGTAAGCAAAAAATTCTAGACCTTCTAATGCAACTTTTCCCATATTAATCTATATCATCAAAAAATGATTTTTCCTCTTTAGGAGTTTGCTGTTCCTTTTCAGGAGGTTCAATATTATTACTTTGAGCTGTATTTGACTCTTTTTTTTGTGAGTCGGTATTGTTGAACTTGTATGTCTGGGCTATATTCTTAGCTTTTTTTATTTCATCTTCTAGATTGAAGGGGCTTACCTGTGAAATAGTTCTATTTGATTTTTCTAATACTTCATTAGCCAAAACTTTTATTCCTGAAACTAAGTCGTCT
>JAOUKH010000123.1 GCA_029882685.1 Cyclobacteriaceae bacterium | reverse complement strand
CGGCATTAAACCCGCATTATCAATGTAGAAATATTAAGTTTGATATTTCAGAGTTAGTTTCTAAAGCTTTGTATTAGAAACAAACTGAAAATCAGAAAATTAACTTCAATTCTAATAACCTTATAATTCTTGTTAAAGAAAGTAGTATTAAAAACTCCACTTCAATCGCAAGAAACCGCTTGGGTTTGAACTTTTATAGTCATTAGTAATGGGGTCGTTATCAAAAAACAGTTGACCGAAAAGACCCAAGTCAATATTTTGTGTTAATGAAAACGACATGGAAGGATTTAGGAACACGGCATTAGTAGCAGGGAAAGCCATTACTGACATAGAACCAAAAATAAGTGGAGAAAATTGATAGGCTGATTGTACAAATGAGGACCAACGGTAGTTGGATAAATCTCTCATTGTAAAATCTCTGTTATTTCCGTTTATTCCTAATCCTATTGCAGACTCAATAGGGTTTTTGCTATTGTATAAAACGGATCCGTTTAAATACAATGAGTTTTTAAATGAATAATCGAAAGAAACTGCTCCAGTAAAAATGTAGTTATAATTAAGGTTTGTAGGCGTTTCAAAAATTGGATACAAGTAGGTTAACTCTCCTTTAAACCCTGCCAGTTTAATATTCCCAGCCCAACCCATGCCCAACATAAAATCACCTTGTGCAATTCCTCCTAAATATTGAAAATCGTAACCCCACCTATTAACTCTACGGATACCACCCCCTACCCAATCATCTTTATTTTGAGGAAATTTACCAGCCAGTTCCCAACTAGAGGCCACCCCACTGTAGTAGATTACCCTCATGGCATCTACTCCTCTCCTCTCTTCATAATCAAAATCAAAAAATGAATAAGCATTAAAAATATCATTGGGATTCCATGCTAAATTTATTCCCCAATTCACACGTTGTCTACCTATTTTAACCTCCCAATCATTCTTACTCCACTGCATATACAATCGGTCAACCATTGTATTAATTAATAAAGACTTATCGTCTACAACATTTGCTGATAAATTGAAGTAATCATTATTTCCATCGATTATTTCACCATAAATAGGATATAGTTCTTTCACAAAATCACCCACTAAAATTCGATTACGAGCTTCCAAATACACCGTGAAGTTATCAGTAGCATACCATGAGAAGTTTAAGCGATTGTGAGTCAAATTCTCATACCACATTGCACTATCATTGAGCTGTACAACAGTAGTCATATTTTTTAAATAGCCACGAAAGGCAACTTTACTCTCTTTCTCTTGTCCAAACCCAAGAAAGGCAACCCCATTAAAAAGAAGATATAGAATGAATTTATTTCTTAACATCGGAAATAATGACTCCATCTTCCAAAGTAACTATACGCTTAGCCTTCTCTATTACTCGCTGATCGTGTGTGGAAAAAACAAACGTGGCATTCTCTTCCTTATTCATTTTTGCCATGATATCTAGCAAATTCTCGGTAGATTTTGAATCGAGATTAGCAGTAGGTTCATCTGCTAAAATAAATTTAGGTTTGGAGGCCAAAGCCCGTGCTACTGCTACCCGTTGTTGCTGTCCACCAGAAAGCTCCGAAGGTCGCATATTAGCTTTATCAGCTATACCCATTTCCTCCAATAGCTCCATAGATCGTTTCTCTCTCTGAGTTTTATCCTGCTTTTGTAATAACATGATAAACTCTACATTTTCTAATGTTGTCAATACAGGAATAAGATTGTACGCCTGAAAAACAAAACCAATATTTTTTAAACGAAAATCTATTAGCTCCCCATCTTTCATATTAGCAATATCCTCATTTGCAACCAATACATTACCCATCGTAGGATGATCCAACCCACCTATAATATTCAGTAATGTCGTTTTACCACATCCAGAAGGACCTACAATCGCAGTAAATTCACCTTCCATGATTTCTAGATTTACTCCATTTAAAGCTTTTACAGGTATTTTTGTCTCCGAATAAACTTTATGAAGATTTTCTGCTTTTATTACTCCACTCATATCAGTATATCATTCAAGATTTTAAAATCAAATTTTATGTAATGCCTCCACTGGCTTAAGTTTTACTGCTTTCCAAGCTGGATAAATGGCAGCCAAAAAGGACGTTATAATTACTCCTACTGTAACTACTATATAGGTTTCTTGAGCTACAAATGGATAAAGAATAGAGGCATAACCAAAGGCTTCCAATCCTTCAGAATAATTAGTAAGATCTACCCCTACATTTCTATAATAGGATATAGTCATAAATGAAATAAATAAACCCACAGGTGATGAAATAATGGCTAGACTCAACGTTTCAACTAAAATCATGATAAACACCCTTAACTTATTCATTCCTACAGCCATCAGCATCCCTAGTTCTTTCAATCGTTCTAGTACTGCCATCAGCATTGTATTTATTATTCCAAAAATTAGAGCTGTTAAAATGATAAACATCAGTACATAGAGCATACTGCCATACATCTCTTGCATCAATGCCATTTCTGGAGCTATTAATTTCCAATCTTCAACCAAATCTCCTGAATAGGTGTTGTTATATTTTGTTAAAATATCACCTTCATGCACACCTTCAGAAGTTAGCATGGCTATTTCGTGAATTTCATCCCCAATTCCCAAAAGGGTATTAATATCAGATTGTAATACATACGCATAACGTTCATTAATATTAAGCGATGAGCTTTTCACAATCCCTGCCACACGAAATGCTGCAGAGGTTATATTGCCATCGCTGTCATTAAAAGTAAGCACTACTTTTTGACGTAATTTAACTTTAAGATTTTCAGCCAATTTAGCCCCTATTACAATTGGATTTCTTTTAATTCCTTCAAAATATGCTCCTTCTTTTATTAAGGAGTCTAAAGAAGTAACTTCCGATTCTCTTTTTTTATCTATTCCCCGAATTTGAATTCCACTTGCCTTTTTAGTTGAAGCAATCATTCCATTTACTATGGTTCGTGTAGTTACAGCTTCTACCCCTTCCCATTCGCGAATTTCTTCGGTCTTTTTTAATCCATCTGTTATGGATAAATTAATGTCAAAATCCTGTTTAAATTCAGGATGATGCACTTGAATATTAGAAATATCGTAATTAATAGCTTCGTCCATATACCCTACCATAAAACCATTCATAAATCCATTACCCACAATTAATGCCCATATACCTACAACGATGGAACTCATTACCACAAAGCTTCTTCCTTTGCTTCTCCATACATTTCTCCAAGCTATTTTTAATATCATCATAATGTTATTATTTATACTTTTTGCAAAGCTTCAAAAAGAGAAATAAGAAAAATTTTCTTCATATACATACCCCCTCCATCCCTTTTCAAAAGGGGACTATTTGTATTTCTTCTTTCTCTTTTCTTCAACATCAATCTATTTTATTTTTAAGCCTCTCTCATGGCTTCTACTGGTTTAAGGCGTTGAATTACATAAAGTGGATAAAACCCTAATATCCACGCCATAAAAAAGATCGCCCAAGCCTGATTATAGAATAATGAAGGCTGCAACGAAAAGAAATAGGCTGCTTCTACACCAAATTGCTCAATAGCTTCAGCCTTTTCACCCGTCATGAAAACAGGGTTATAGAAGTAATACACTAATATGGGTAAACTAATAGATATGCCTGCTATTACTCCAATTGAGGACATCATTAGCATCTCCAAAAAAACTGAAAATTGCATTTTTACGCGCTTCATTCCTATCGACATCATTACGCCAAACTCATACATGCGCTCAGCCGTCATCATCATAAAAGTTCCGAACATGCCAAATCCAATTACAGCATACAATATCCAAAGCATAATACGACCACTGATATTATCAATTTCAATACCTTGTAACAAATCAGGCATCAAATCTTTCCAACCCATTATTTCTAAATAGTTCATATCCAACTTCCCATTCAAATCAGCAAGAATACGGTCTACATTTTTAGCTTTATCCACCACTAATGACATACTTGTAATCAGATCAGGCATAGCATAAAACCATTGTGCTTTTTTTAGGGAGATGAATATGGTTTGGTTGTTTTGCTCAGGAACTGGGAACTTGGCTATTCCTTTGACAAAAAATAAGCCCGCTGCATTAGCACCATGGTATCCTTGCCCGATAAGTACAAGTGTATCTCCTACTCCTATTTTTAAGTATTTGGCTAATCCTTCGGAAACTACTGCTCCTTCATCATTATCCTGTAAATACTCCCCTTCCACCATTTTATCCTTTATTCGGGTAAGTTCGTGCTCTCTCTCTGGACTAATTCCCAAAACCATTCCTCCCTTCGTTTT
The DNA here is from genome assembly GCA_029882685.1 of Cyclobacteriaceae bacterium. GTDB lineage: Bacteria > Bacteroidota > Bacteroidia > Cytophagales > Cyclobacteriaceae > JAOUKH01. Next base: position 6,782 of record JAOUKH010000123.1, on the reverse strand, counting down.
ATTTTCAAACGAGGCTAAAGCGAATGACTCTACCCTTGGCACAGCTGAGTTAACACCTTCAGTATTTTCTACTTTTGCAAGTAGTTCTTGATCCCAACTAAAGCTATTATCGATAATTTTTTCATCCCAATAGCCCGCTTTATGGATTTGAATGTATCCTGTATAAAATCGTGCAGCATTCTCAATCATTCTATCGTAAGAGCCTAACTGCATAGATCTCATGATACAAGCCAAAAGCACGGCAAATGTAATGGAACCAATAGTAATCAAGCTTCTACGCTTATTTCTCCAAATATTCCTCCAGGCTATTTTTATATACATGTTATTGGTGTTTGAAGTTTATCATTTAAATGTTAACCTCATCGTACTCGTTTCGTGTTTTGTAGTGAGAAAAATTTTTCATTAATATCAATATCAAATTGCATATCAATGTACTCAATAATAGTTCTGTTTTCAGGCTCATCGGCAGGTATCATTTCCATCTTGGCAGGTAATAACTTTCCTCCCATTACTCTTAGATCAGACATCACCATGGTATTTACCAAAAAATCGTCTTCATCGTAGTATTTTACTAAATGTTGATTGAACTCAACTTTATCAATATAGGTTACCACTTTACCCCAAACTACTGCGGCTTCTGACTTAGGAGTAAGTGTAATTTTATACACCTCCATGCCATTTATTACACTATCCTTTTCTAAAACATGGGTATAATCATTCACTACCGAAGATTCTTTCACTAAATCATCGTTGGTAAAATCGGAGCCCATCCACGATTGCAGCATCATTGACGGTGGTAACTTAATCACCCTGTCAATAGTGGGCTGCCAATTCCACATTTCATTTTCACGTTTAAGAAAGGCTTGCCCTTTGTCCCTAGCTGGTGCAGTAATGAGTATAATACTGTATTCAGTACCTAATGCCCAACCTTTCATGGTAATTTCACGCTTCCATTCAGGACGTACTATCGTCATCTTCATTTCGGAAGAATTGGATTTACCTCTTAATTTTTCATCGGTTTTTCGAATTATATCTATAGCATTTTGTCCGTAAGAAAAAATAGAGCTAGCAAAAAATAGTAGTGATAATGTGTATTTCATTTGTTTATATTCTCAGTTTTATGCTTCCTTCATTAAGTAACTAATGCTACGTAAACTATCTAACGCTGACATATTAATTATTGATTTGCTCAACATCAGTTAGGCAAATAACATTTCTCTTCATTTAAGACTGTACTTTCCATTGATTTGTTTCAATCAATATCATATAATTTAAGAAGAAAATATCTTATTAGATAACTCTTATAAATTTTGTTTTTAAAAGTGATTTTCTGTTTTCATTATTATGTCGCTCCAACTATCATGAGGTTCACTATATGAACAATATTTTCTTTTTACCTCAAGCTCTATTGAATTAACAATACCTTTGCAGGATGTCAACCATCATAAAAGATCAGCAAGCTATTCTTGATAAATTGAGAATTGAACAACTCAACCCAATGCAAGAGGCTGCTCAACAAGCTATAACTTCTCATCCCGATATAGTTTTACTATCTCCTACAGGCACGGGTAAAACATTAGCCTTTCTTTTACCCATTATTGCTCAGTTAGACGCTACTTGTCATGAAGTGCAAACACTCATCATTGTTCCTTCACGAGAATTAGCAATCCAAATTGAACAAGTTACCAGAGAAATGGGAACTGGTTACAAAACCAATGCTGTATATGGTGGACGTGCAGGAGCAAAAGATAAAATTGACATCAAGCATCGACCAGCGATATTGATTGGCACACCAGGGAGAGTAGCAGACCATTTGAGAAGAGAGAATTTTTCTACTGAACGAATAAATACATTAGTGCTAGATGAATTTGACAAGTCTTTGGAGATTGGATTCGAAACGGAGATGAAAGAAATAGTAGCTGCACTGCCAATGGTTCGTAAAAAAATATTGACTTCGGCTACTCAAGAAATAGAAATCCCAACATTTGTACGTTTGAATAAACCCAAATACATCAATTATTTGGATGATAGCGTTTCTCAACTAAAAATCAAAACCATCCTTTCTCCCTCTAAAGATAAATTGGACACACTTGTGGGATTACTGAGTAATATTGGTGATCAGCCAGGTATTATATTTTGCAATTTCAAGGACTCTATCCAACGAGTGAGTGACTTTCTAGCAGAAAACAATATCAGTCATGGCTGTTTTTATGGTGGAATGGAACAAAAAGATAGAGAGAGAGCGCTCATCAAGTTTAGAAATGGCACACACCAATTATTATTGGCGACAGACTTGGCTGCAAGAGGGATTGATATACCCGAAATAAAATTTATTATCCATTATCATCTTCCTCTAAAAAGTCAGGAATTCACTCATCGTAACGGAAGAACTGCTAGAATGAATAATGATGGAACAGCTTATGTACTACAGTGGGAAAAAGAAAAGCTCCCCGATTTTATCCAAAATTCAGAAATAGAAACCCTACAAAAAGCACCCATTCCTTCAATGTCACCTTGGCAAACACTATTTGTTTCGGGAGGTAGAAAAGACAAAATTTCGAAAGGAGATATTGCTGGGTTATTTTTTAAACAAGGTAATCTCTCCAAAGATCATCTTGGAATTATTGAGTTAAAGCAAGACTGCGCTTTTGTTGCTGTACATACATCAAAAGTGAATCAACTAATTCAAAAAGTTGATAATAGCAGAGTTAAAAAGAAAAAAATACGAATAACTGTTATATAGTTTAAACATCAACGGTCTTACTAAACAGTCGTAGTGGTCAACCGAAGAGTAGACTGTGTGAACAAATGTAGCAAAAAGGATGGATGGACGCCCGTCTCCCAAGCCCAACTATGCTGTTTTAATTGATGTTAGCCAATGTTGGTTATTCGATAACTTCGATTGGATAGATATCAGATCCCTGAAAGTTAGTCAATGGAGTTTGATTAATACCATAGATATCCATGATAAATACTTCTGAATTCATGTCAATATTCCTGTTAGAACTGAATAGTATAAACCTTCCATTTTTTGTTATTGAAGGGTTTTCATCTCTTTTATCACTGTTTGTCAGTTGACGTATATTTGAACCATACTGATCCATGATAAAAATATCAGGGTTATCCTGTTGCCAAGAAACATAAACGATATTATTACCGTCAGGTGTCCAGTTAGGATCAAAGTTCCCATCAGGAGGCCACCCAGGCCAAACTTGTGAAGAATAGGTTGAAGTTAATTGCTTCATATTTGATCCATCTGTCATGCAAACAAATATTTGTGAACTTCCATTATCTACCGATTTCTGATACGCAATTTTAGTTCCATCTGGAGACCAAACGGGGTTACATGCACAGGATTGAATTAATTGTTTATTACTACCATCAATATTCATTGTATAAATATCAGAACAAGAGTAACTATCATATCTGGAACAATAAGCAATTTTATCATCTATTGAGAAAGTAGCAGAGGAGTTGTTGCCATTTGAAGTTAGTTTAGTTTTATTTTTAGTATTAATATCGAATAAAATTAAATCTTTCTCATCTGTAGAGTCATTCCTACTTATTGAATAGATTATTTTGGAGCCATTGTTTGACCAGTTCATGGAACCGCAATATCTTTTAGCTCTATCAATTAATTTCAAATTTGATCCATTAATACCAACTGAATAAAGTTCATAGAAATTGTCCGTAGAATAATGCACAAATAATACGGTTTGACCAGATGGCGACAATGAAGGTTTTTCGCATCTTACTGTTAAGTCCGTAACAGATTTTTGTTGAGAACCGTCATTATTCATTGTGATTAACTTCCAGGCAGCACTATTTTCTATTCTTCTTGATATAAATAAAATATTGGATTCATTTTGAGAGTAGTCAAACTCAAATTGTTCACAACTAAGATTAACAATCACTAAAAAAATAAAGATTAAATTGTATGCTTTTTTCATATCCTGTTCACTTAGTTAGACACAGAAATCATTAATAAGGTTGTGACAATATTACTTAACATTACTATCACTCACAATAGTACGCATTGTACATACTAATTTATCATTTTTACACTTACCCATCAAATACAACGAGTAACATGAGCAATTAAATATAAAAATAAAACAATAATATTATTGAGTTAAAGCAAGACTGCGCTTTTGTTGCTGTACATTCATCAAAAGTGAATCATCTAATTCAAAAAATTGATAATAGTAGAGTTAAAAAGAAAAAAATACGAATAACTATTATTTAAAAGCTTAATGTACTAATATCACCATTCATTAATTTTTTTAGCATATGAAAATTCTTGATATCGAAAATTGGAATAGGAAAGAACATTATCGTTTTTTCTCAGAATACGATGAACCTTTCTTTGGGATTGTATCAGAAATTGATTGCACTATTGCGTACCAAATAGCAAAAGAAAATAATTACTCGTTTTTCGCCTATTATCTGCATAAATCTCTATGCGCTGCTAATAAAATTGAAGAATTTAAATACAGAATAGATGGAGATAACGTAATCGTTTATGATGATATACATGCCTCATCAACGATAAGTAGAGATGATGAAACATTTGCCTTTTCACACACAACATACAACCAAGATTTTAACTCATTCGAAAATTCCCTAAAAAAAGAAATTGAAATTGTTAAAAACTCAGTTGGATTAAGAGCGGATATAAATGCGAATAGAAAAGATGTGATTCAATTTTCCTCTATTCCTTGGAGTAAATTTACAGGGCTTACACATGCTAGGCATTTTAAGTTTGTAGATAGCATTCCCAAAATTACTTTTGGCAAAATGTTTACCCGAGATAAGTATAAAATCATGCCTATATCCGTCAATGTACATCATGGGCTAGCTGATGGAGTACATGTTTCTAAATATCTAAATTTATTTCAAGAGTTAATGGATGAAAATTAATTCTAGATCAACGTATAAAACACTAATAAATTAGTGTGCTATGCCATCAAATTTAATATGTTTGACTTATCTTATCAGCATAAATATTTAAACCAATGAAACAACTCCTCATATCGCTATTACTACTAACAAGTATTTGCACAATTCAAGCACAGAACAAAAACAAATGGGATGTAAATACACCTCCAGGTGAGTATAAAGAAATAGAATACACCACCGATGAAGGGACATGGATGAGCCTTGATGTTAGTCCTGATGGTCAGGAAATAGTTTTTGACATGATGGGTGATATTTATAGCATACCTATAGCAGGTGGTATTGCAAAAGTACTTCGCCAAGGACATGCCTTTGAGGTGCAACCTCGATTTAGTCCTGATGGAGGAAAAATATCATTTACAAGCGATGCTGGGGGTGGCGATAATATTTGGATAATGAATCGTGATGGCTCAGAAGCCAAGCAAGTAACTGAAGAAAAATTTCGACTACTCAATAATGCTGTTTGGTCACCTAATGGTGAATATCTGGTAGCCAAAAAACATTTCTCTTCTCAACGTTCTTTGGGAGCAGGTGAAATATGGATGTACCATACTTCTGGTGGTACTGGAGAACAGTTAACAAAACGTAAAAACGATCAACAGGATGTGGGTGAACCCAGTATATCTCCCAATGGGCGATACATTTATTATAGTGAGGATGTTTATCCTGGAGGCTACTTTCAATACAATAAAGACCCCAACAGTCAAATCTATGTAATCAATCGGTATGACCGAGAAAAAGGAAAAATTGAACGAGTAACAGGTGGACCTGGTGGAGCTATACGCCCACAAATATCACACAATGGTAAATTGATGGCATTTGTAAAACGTGTCCGTACAAAATCAGTACTTTACCTCCATGATTTACAAACAGGTGAAGAATGGCCTATTTATGATGACTTAAGTAAAGACCAGCAAGAGGCTTGGGCTATCTTTGGCCCTTACACTGGTTTTAACTGGACACCAGACGATCAACATATTATTATTTATGCCAAAGGGAAGATTAGAAAAATTAATGTAAATACCACCGAAGCTGTAGTTATTCCATTTTCGGTAACTGCTAAACATAAAATCACAAATGCACTAAAATTTGAGAACAAAGCATTTGAAACTAATTTTACTTCAAAAGCTATTCGAAATGCTGTAACGTCTCCTAATGGAAAACAATTAATTTTTCATTCGGCAGGCTATTTATACATCAAAAACTTACCTAATGGTAAACCTAAAAGAATTACAAATAGTACCGACTTTGAATACGAACCATCATTTTCCACAGATGGCACTTCAATTGTATATGTAACTTGGAACGATGTTAACTTAGGGGCAATACATACCCTCAATCTGAAATCAGGAAAAAGTAAGAAAGTAACCAATGAAAAGGGTATTTTTCGCACCCCACAATTTTCTCCCAATGGCATTACTATAGTATTCCAAAAAGAGTCTGGCAACTCCGATCAAGGGTTTGACTTTACTAAAGAAACAGGAATATATACCCTACCACTAAACGGTGGTAAAATGAAATTTATAACTAAATCTGGAGGATTTCCTCGGTTTTCTGCCAATGGAAAACGAATATTTTATCAATCAGGCGGCTATTTATTTGGAAGTCTTAAAAAACAATACAAAAGTGTTGATCTTAATGGTGCTAATGAAAGAACTCATTTCACAGGCGACCATGCCAATTTCTTTATCCCTAGTCCTGACAATAAATGGATCGCATTTATGGAACTTTTTAAGGTGTACATAGCCCCAATGAATCTCAATGGAAAATCATTTGACTTAAATGCTAAAACTAAAGCTATACCTGTAGCTCAAGTAGCCAAAGAT
>JAOUKH010000090.1 GCA_029882685.1 Cyclobacteriaceae bacterium | reverse complement strand
AAAATCAGGTTCATAATCTATATACGAGTAAAAGTTATTTGGAATGCTATCCAAAAGCAACCATTCAGAATTGTTTAACCCTTTACGAAATATAGGAATACTAGAAGAATGAAAGCTATTTGAATTTTCTGTAATCCAATTAATTTCAACCCCTAGCTCTTCATGATTAATTGTCACATTATTTAGAGCAATTGAAGAGCTGTCTTTATATACTAATACGTTGAGTACTGGAGAAGTCCCATCACATACTGCTTGAGAAGTTTCACTATGTTCATCAACATATATTTCATACAAACCTGCAGAAGGGAAGTCGAATAACACCTCGTTATTACTAGGTACTTGGGCTATCTCTGGCAAGGAATGCCAAGTGTATACTGACCCATTGGTAAAGCTGGTTGAATATGATATACTATTAGCATCATTAATACAAATAGTGTCAGACCCAACGGGAAGTATTGGGGATAGAAGCTCGTTAATGATAACAGGAAACAGTATAGTATCACCCATACAGCCCATGCTATCTGTCACAATTGTTTTTATAGAAGAATTGTCATTTGCCCCTAACCAGTTAACTACTACCGAGCTTGTATTCGAATTACTGACAAATGTTCCTCCTTCCACAAACCAATCAAAGCTATCACCAGGTAAATCATCAATTTGATATTCAATATTTTCAACAAATGGACATACAACAGGAGCTCCAAATAATGTGTCTTGTAATGGTCCAGGAAGGTTTTCAACTATAATAGAATCCCTTGTTGTACATCCATTTAAAGTGACATCAACATAATATAAGTTACTGTCTAGAACTGCAATGGATTGCGATTGTTTTCCATTGCTCCAGAGATAAGTGACACCTACCGTGTCAACATTTAAAATGGCTGTATCTTTTGGACATTTCAGCACATCGTTTCCTAAATCAAAAATAGGTTTAGGCTTAACAGACACTTCAAGGCTATCTATAGCTTTACACCCAGTGTAATCACTTATTTCTACTGTGTATACACCAGCCTCAGTGGCATTTAATATTTGGTCTGTTGATCCATCATTCCATAAATAGCTAAAGTTGGTTTGTGCATCAATATTTGCTGTATCTCCTTCACATATTGTAATATTTGACCCTAATTCAAAAGCGGCTTTTTTTACTTCAATTGTGATGGTGTCACTTAGCTGGCACGATTCGGTAGTGGCACTGACATAATATGTTCCTGGGGTTGATACGATGATTTTTTGAGTAGAACTACCATCACTCCATTCATATACATCTTTCCCCCCTCCAGCATCAAGTGTAATGGAGTCCCCTTCACAAATGGCAATATTATCACCAATAAAAAGTGTGCTAAATGCACTAAAATAGCCAAATTTTGTACTTGTGGCAGCATCTCCATTGATTATTCCCACTTGAAATGAATGAGTGGTATTAGCTAATAATCCAGCCTGTCCTTCACCTAATGTATTAATATCAAGAGATATTTGAGCAAAATACCACACATCGTTAGTCCCAGGAACAGCACTAAAATCTGTAGCAGTTAGCAATTGATTATTACCATTAAATGAAAACCCAGATATTCCATCTTTACGAACCAGAATGTTTAGTCCGAAAAAATCTGAAGTAGCTCTAGTAAAGCTAATTTGATTGGATCCTCGACAATTGATGGCAGGAATTACTGCCATACCCAACTCACAACCAAAACCCGATACCTGAGTTACAAAAATTGGTTTTTCAGCTTTTATATAGGTTGAAGGAGAAATAATAACAAAATCTCTCATCTCTCCTTTATTTATGGTAATGTTGTTAACCACACTATTTCTTTGAATTGTAAAATTGGTATTATCTTCTATTGCTGTAATTATTACATATTCATAAGTATGTAAATAACCTCTTAACACCACATATTCAACCCCAGCAACTTTAATAGGAACTAGCTGGTCGCCAATAACATCTAAACATCCCTCATTAAATAAAGAATCTTCTTTAATTGTAATTGCTACAGGTTTATTTGATTTTACAATAGACCCCCCTAAATTATTGCTAGCCAGTTGGGAAACATTGGTTACGGAATATGTTTGTCCTTTGTTCAACTTGATTGTAAACGTTTCTCCTTTATTGTGACCTACCACATCATTCGATGGAGTTACCCAAACGACTGTATTATTTTCAGTAGCAACAATATCGAAACTTGAATATGGTAATGGACTGTAGTTTCCGTTATCCCAAATATCTTGTGAAGGGATCAAGAAATCATTGCCATTTGCATTGCTTCCTTTAAGTGCAAAAATATCGGCATTGTAATAATGTCCTATTTCATAATAAGCAGATATGGGGCTAGTAGATTTAATGTAAAGCCCTGTATTTTGAACTTGATCAACCCCTTTTGTTTCCAGTTGATTTATAATAGTAGAAAGATCAATGGTTTTTGACTGGTTTGGAGTCAATGAAACAGTATATAGAGGGTATGAATATTTTGCTGGAATCCATACTTCAATGTCGGCAGGCTGATCCAAAGTCGCTAATCTAACCATAACAGGGCTTTCACCATGACCCGAGGTAACATCGGGAGGAGCGAACCAGAATTCTGTGTCTATTTGTGCATAACCATATTGAATAGAAAGAAAACTAGATAATAAAAGAGGAAGGTAAAATGACTTTTTCATATTGCTTAATAAAAGCCTAAAAAGTATACACAAATAGAATTAATTAACTCCAAAAATACATACTTAGAGTAAAAAATTACTGCATACACAGATAATTCATAATAGCTTAAAGAAATTCAGAAGTGAAAATGTTATAATCTATAAACAGAATACTATGTTAACCACTCACATCTATTTGAAACCAACTTTTTGAATTTGTTATGGGGTTAATTTTATGTAAAATAGATTATTAAATTTAATAGACTCCTCTATTCAATAAGGTTTACATTTTCTGCGGAATCCAAATCGTAATTCATGTCTTCCATAAAAAGAGAATCAGTTATGTTGATGCGGTTAAACCCAGAACTTTCATCATACTCCCTATAAATGGCTACTATCTCATCTAATGAATACATTTCCCTTACAAAGTCTTTACTGTATGAGAATTCATAATTAATAAACCCATCTTCTGGTAGTAATTCACTTGTGATAGCTGAATAACCATATTCATTGACTGTAAATGATATGGAGTCTCCTTCTATCTGTGTTATTTTCATGAAATAGTATTTATATCCCGAAGTTTCATATTCATCATATATAGCATATACATCATCAACTTGAGGATTATTAAAATAATCGCTTTCCATTTGATCATCAATATATGATCCTAAGGCAACGTATGAAATGAAAGCTAAAATAATTGCCAATCCAGAAAACATGTATTTAGGAGTTGGTACGCTCGACTTCAATTGTGCAGAAGATCGTTTAAAATCTTCAGGGAAGTTTTTTTCTTTAACTACATGATCACAGTTTGGACATGTTAACACAATTTTTTTTCCTATTGGGAAAGTAGGTATCCAAAATAGATCGAAGTAACGTTGATACACAACGACAACAGATGATTGATGCTCACAGTTAACACAACTTATTTTTTCAACAGGTGCTTCTTTTAGCTGTTTACTCCCTATTCCGTATATTATCATTGTGTTTTTTACTATTAATCTCTTATGACCCTTCTTTCAATACAGCTCTAATCTGTTCTATTTCCTTAGTTATAGACCCTCTTTTAATCAATGTGTATTTTTTCACACCTATCTTACTAAACCATTCTTCCCAAATACCCATAACACGATCCCACTCCATATCTTTAGCTCTAGGTGAGGCTTCTATTAGTACTACATGAAGTTCAGGGTATAAACTTTTGATATCTCCAAGTTTGTTTTGATTCTTTCCAACTATTGGATATCCGTCAGTGAGAATAAACAGGTAGTTGCTAGTAAGTGTATCTTTTTTATAGTCGACTTTTAAATCCTCATAGAAATACTTCCATATATCTGCCCCATAATATTTCTGGGGATTTTTACTAAACACCGCTTTTTTATACAGGGTATCAAGATTAGCTATAAAATCATTTCTACGTTGTCCTTCTTGTTTATTTCGGTAGATATTCTTGATATTCTCCATGTTTACGTAAAGCCGATCTTCGAATTCTCCACGATCTATTCTTGACCCTAATTGCGGAGCTATAACTACTTTTATCTCATCTCTTGATTTGATATAAAGCTCTTTTTTAACCTTTTTTTCAAATAGACTATACAATTCGGTAATAATTTTTTTATCTCTTTCAGACTGATTGCCTTGAACTATTAGTCGATCCGATAGGTCTAGTAATATGATATAGTTATGTTTTGGTCTAAACTTATTTTTCTTTTCCTTTGGAGGCATTGTGCATCCAGAAAATAAAAATATCATTATCAAAATTGATGTTGAAATCAATATTTTATGTTTCATAAAAGTGTTGTTATTTTAATATATTATATATACCAAGTTTAATTTTATTTAAAAGAAATTCTACTTACCACTTGTACTTTGCCACTTTTAATGTTGTGCTTTTCTTCAAACTTTCTCTTCACATTTATGCAATTTTCCTTCACATCTTTCATATTTGCAGGAGAGAGGTAAGATATCCATCCTGAAGAAAACTGATCAATGTACCTCTTTAGATTACCATTCATAATAATACTTACGTCATCGCGGTAATCGCTAATTTTGTTCTTAATTTCAGAGATATCAACCAATTTTGTGTTCAGCTTTTTAATATCTCCCTGTAAGTGTTTTAGAATTTTTTTAATGTTGTTTGTGATGTGTTTTTTATCCCACTCTCTAAGCATAGAATCAAAAAGTATACTCCAAATAATATATACCATAAATCCTAAAAAGAGAATAATGTAGAAAGTTGCACTTGATGACCAGTGTTCTGTAGCTAACCCCATAAGTTCTTTAGCACTTTCTGTATTGTTATGAATAATGAGTGCCAACAAAAAATCTACGATAAAGGTGATAAGGATCAACAACCCAAGAAATAAAAATTTAAACTTATTCTTTAACTCCAATAGCACATGAAATGCCCATCCAAAAGCATAAAACACAAAGGGTACTAAAAAAAGCATAAAATTAAATTGTATAGCCTCACTTAATTCCTGTGGAGCTGGCATTACACTTCCTGTACCTATACCTTCGGCAATTTTTTCCGCAATTCCTTCAAAATCCACATATAGTGCTTTATATGTGGCTGATATATAGAAAAAGAAGAGATATACGGATAACATTATCAAGATGAAAAGATTCAAAGTGAACTTAAACGGACTAAAAGTCTCCGTTTTTAACTTTTCATTGTCTTTTGCTCGTGATTTTCTCACTTTGAGAAGTTCATTTCTATGCTTTTCAATCTCTGCTTCTTTTGCTTTAATTTCTACTTCTACTTTTGTGTTTTCTTTTTCTTTTTCTTTCTGCTCTTTTTCCAGTTCCTTTATTTCTTTAACTCTTTCGTTTCTTTCCTCATCCGTAAAGCCACTATATTTTTCGTCTACAAGATCGCCATTAATAATTCTATCAAGATAAGAGGCATACACATCAGAATCCCCCTTAACAGAACCCGATCTTTCATACCCAAAATCATAGAGTGACACTCTTTCCACATTATGTGTGATTTTTACATTTTCTTTTGACTTTTCTGCCTTGTCCATAATTATTTGAGGTTAATATTGCTTAAGAACAAGAACCAAATTAAGATAATTTAGGTTTCCGTCAAAAAAGAATTTCGATGGATACTCTGATACTTCGGTTCAGTTGATAAGTATAGGTAGGTGAATTACGAATAAAAATAACAAAGGTTGTGATTATTCAATTACCACAGGGAAATCTTGACCACGAGAATAGGTAACGGGGTATTGTGGTTTCCCCTTGTATTTCTCAGAATATTCAGGCACCTGATCATCAATATATGACTTCAATTCATAAATAGTTACTTTACCATCTTTTGGAGCACCATCTGCTTTTCCACTCATCGCTTCCAGAAGAACATAGGTAAATAAACCGTGTCCAAGTTCTTTAAACTCTGTGGCAAATTGCTCACTTCCAGATGCTGCCAGTACATGTACGCCCGAACTTCGTGATAACTGTGCCAACGCTTTTTCTTCACTTGCTCCTCTTACAGCTAGTAGTTCAGTTGAACCACCTGACTGACAAGCATCAATTACTACCATTTGTTTTAATGCACTTATGTTGGCAAATTTCTTTTGTAGTATTCCAGCATATACTGCGTCATTTTTCAATAATTCAATATCATATAGTCGGATATTATCTGTAGGGATAAAGTAAAAATCACCATCAACCATACTGCCATGACCAGCATAATAAAAAAGAAAAACATCATGTGGCTTTGCGTTTAATGCTATTTCATCCAAAGTAGATAGTATATTTTCTTTAGTGGCTTCTTCGTTAAATAAAGAGTACACTTCGGTTTTATTAAATAATTTTTTTCCTCGTTGTTTTACCATTTTCAAGAATGATTCGGCATCTTCATAAGCATAGTTGAGGTTTAAGACTGGATTCTTGTATTTATTAATCCCGATAGTCATGACATGACATGTAATATTCTCGTGTACTCCATCCATGAAGAGCTCTCGTTGAGCTACGCTTGACTCAATCCGTTCCTGACTAAATGCTGAAATAGAAAGGATATTTTTACCAGGAATAAGATGTACGGGAAAGCTTTGATACACTGATTTTCCCTTTTTCGGATTTGATTTTATAGCCCTGTCATCACCAGTTAACCGTTTTCCATTGTGGAGTAGTTTTACCTCATCAATTCCACCACCCTGATTAGTGATTTTAACCATCACATCAATTTCCTGATGTGTAAAGGTTTCCCCAATTTTTGGAGAAATTACTTCAATAGTTGGTGGAGGAGAGTTGTCCAATTTGTTATTGATATTGATATTTTGATTTAATAATCCCCCTTTTTGAAAAGATTCACTCAAAATTCCTGGACGATAAAAGTCATCAAAAAATTGATCAAGTGAATAACTGTTCAGTCCCTTTACAAAAAATATATTCTCTTTAGCTTTTTCAGTGGCATCAAAAAAGCCACTTTCCGTTTTCACAAGCCAGTCGCCAAAACCGATTAGTATGTGTGTAATGAGTTCTTTGCCTGTTGAAATATCCCAAATTTTGGTAGTACCATCTAGACTATGGGTGATGAGGTACTGGTCGTTATTAATAAAGTCAACAGAAGTAACAACATCGGAATGCCCTTGAAATGATTTGAGTTCTTTCCCAGTTTTGATGTCCCAGAGTCGTGCAGTTCTATCAGCACTAGCTGTAGCCACCCATTTTTTATTTTTATCAAAAGTAACTGCATAAACATGCCCTTGGTGTCCCACAAATTTTTGTGTGATCAAACCCGATTTCATATCCCATAATTTAGCAACTCCATCCCAGCTTGCAGTGAGAAAATTACTGCCTTTTACTTTTACGTCCGATATTATTTCACTGTGACCTATTATTTTTCTTACCTGCTCTCCTGTATCGATTTCAATCATTTTAAAATCTCTACCAATACCACCTACCAATAGATAATTATCATTTAATGCGAATGACAAGCTATAGGGGGAGTTGTTGTCCATTCGATAATGGTGAATTATTTCACCACTTTCAATATCCCACAATATGGCAGAAGAATCCCAACTGCCAGTTACCATGTATTTGCCATTTTCGCTTATTGCTATTTCAAAAATAAGCTCTCTATGCCCTTTAAAAGTTTTAATTTCTTTTCCTGTGGCGACTTCCCACATTTTAGCAGTTTTGTCTCCACTGCCAGTAAAAAGGTATTTTCCATCTTTTGAAAATGTACTACAAATAACAGCTTTTTCATGCCCATCAAATGTACGAATGACCCTCCCTTTCGATAAATTCCAAAGTTGTGCTACATTACCATAATGACCTTTAACAATGCTTTTCTCATCAGGTGAAACACTAATATTATCTCGAAAATTAATATACCTACTGATATTGTATTGCCAATAAGACTCTGGATCGAGTCCTAAACCATCATCTTCTACATTGTTTAATATTCCTTTTAGTGTTTGTGTAAGTTTGCCTGTTTGGATATTCCAGGTTCTTGTCATTCTATCATTTGCGACAACGGTAATATACTTTCCATTAGGACTAATTTTAGCTGCATTGATTTCTGTATCATCAACAGTTATTTTTCGAACTAATTTTCCTGCAATATTCCATATTTTAACAGTATCACTTTTAGATACGAACACATAATTCCCTCTTGTTCCAACACTATTATAATCACTATCTTCTCCTCCAAATTCTTTAATAATTTTTCCTGACTTCAAGCTCCACAAGGTTACAGCTCCTTTTCTACTCGCGGAAAGTAATTCAGTTCCCTTATCATTGAGCTGAATATAACTAGGACAGCCACCACAAGAACTCGGGCTTATGTTTCTAAGTGTATCAACAGGAATATTCAATTCAAGGTTATAAATAATAATTTTTCCATCATCATTTCCTGTGATTAAATGCTTTGCATCTTTTGAAAACAAAACGTTACTACCAACACCACTTCCCATGGCTGGGTAAACTCTAAATTCACCTGTTTTTTCACCAGATGATAAACTCCAGATATAGGCATTTCTGTCCCATCCAGCGGAAGCAAGTTGAGTACCGTCAGGGCTGAAAGCAACCGAAGTTACTCTATCCTTATGACCTGAGATTTTCAACTTTTCTTTGCCAGTAGTTACCTCCCAAATAATAATATTTTTATCTGATGACCCACTTGCTAAGTAGAGACCTGTAGGGTCGAAAGAAAGTGCATTTACTGTACTCAAATGACCGAGAAACGTTCTTATTTCTCTGCCAGTGGCGACTTCCCAAAGTTTTATGCTATTATCACGACTTCCAGTAGCTATAAATTTACCATCAGGACTGTATGCAATTGAAAGAATCGCAGCTCTATGACCTCGTTGAATGACCGTTTCCAACTTATATTCTGGTGCTTGACACCATGAAAAATAACATAGTAATATTAAACCAAGCGTAATTATCGTTTTTTTCATTATTCAATAATTTTGATGGGTTAATAAAGATACAAATTGAACTGATGCCTTACCAATTCAAAGCGTAAAGATTACTTTTTCACTATAATGACGTGTAAGTGTATTAATTTGTTTTAAAAACAAACATTAAATTGTTAGATAATAAAACAATTGTTACATTTGTTCTAAACTATTAGGCCATGAAAACTGAATTATCCAATAAAGAATTGGGAAATAGAATAATGACAATTAGAAAAAGAAAATCACTTTCTCAAGAAGATCTTGCTGCTTTAATAGGTATTGCCAGATCTGCTTTGGCGCAGATAGAATTGGGTAATCGTAAAATTTCCATTATTGAGTTGGTGAACCTTTCATTGAATCTTGGATTTTCGATCGATAAAATTTTGGCAAAAGAATTTAAATTTCAAGATGTGGACATAACACTTGGCACAGACAAATTGAAGGAAGAAGAGGAGAGAATATCCATCCCTGAATTAAATGTAGATAAGTTTAGAAATATACTATTGTATATTTTAGAAAGGTGTGCAGGAAAACCTAATGTGGGCGAAACAGTATTGTATAAACTACTATACTTCTCTGACTTTAATTACTACGAGGTTTATGAAGAACATTTGACAGGTGCCAAATATAGAAAATTACCTTATGGACCAGTTCCTAATAATATTGGAGATATTATGGGTAAAATGATTGAAATAGGTGAATTAAAAAGGATAAAAACAGAATTTCATGGGTATCCACAAACGAGATATATCCCACTTATTAAACCCGATTTGAGGGAACTAAAAGCGAGTGAAATTGAGGTGATTGATCATGTGATAGGACAATTATCGGATTATTATGCTACTGCTATTAGTGATTATTCGCATAAGGATATTCCTTGGCTTTCTACAGATGAAGGTGATGTGATTGATTACGAATTAGCATTTTATAGAGAAAAACCCTATTCCGTTAGGAATTATGACAATACAGCCGATGAAATTTGAGGAGTTGGGTGAATTTAAAAAGGACTTAAAAAAACTTTTAAAACGTTATAAATCGTTAAATGACGATATAGAAATCATTAAAAAAGTGTTGCGTGCTAATCCTAATGTACGACCTCCATTTAGTTTTCGAATTGATGGACTTGGGCTTAAAAACTGTATTATCAAAGTAAAGAAAATAGCATGTAAAAGTTTAAAAGGCAAAGGGGTGAACACAGGGCTGCGATTAATTTATGCCCACTTTGAGAAGAATGAATTGATAGATGAAGATAAAATCGTTTTTGTAGAGATTTACCATAAAAAGGATAAAGCTAATGAAGATAGAGAGCGGATTTTAAGACACTTTATCTAGTATCACTAATATTGTCATGGGTGTTACCTACTTTTCTTTCGCTTTATCTTCAAGTTGTTTGATACGCTCTGATCTTCTACCGTGTCGATAACCTAAAATATAGATGCTAATTAATGCACCCAACATAATTGTTATTTCAATGCCTCCAGGCATCCAAGTAACTGTCACAATATTTAGGGTTCAATTAGGGTTAATTATTCCGTTTCCTGCCGTAATTGTTCGTTTTTACGAATTCTTTGTCTAAGGGTATTGAGGTAATCCAATGCCATTTTATCTTTATAATCGGTGTAAGATTTTGATGCCCATTCTACAGCGGCATCATAATCACCATTAATCTCACTAATAATGGCCATATTATAACATGCTCTACCAGCTATTTTTCTTTTAGAGTTTGTTACTTCCTTATTCCAAAGTTCAGCTGCGCCATCCCAATTATTTGTTTGTGCTCTACGTTTTGCAATTTCAAAATTATCAGTTCCTCTAACATAATAGTTTCTGGATACCCTTCGGTAATAAGGAAATATTCTATATGCATAATCATGACCTATATTACTGCTTTCTTGCAAAACAGCTTCCTTCCTTTCCATTATAGCTTCAACTGCTTTTATAGGGTTAATTCCTACGCCTTTAGACACCACATTTTTATTTACTAAATATTCGTCCTGAATAAATTTATTTATAGGATCATAAATTCTCCATCCTGTTTTTATTAATGTAGTAATGGTAGCATGATGTTCAATAGCTGTGATTTTTATCCCTAAAGTACCAACCACTTCTACTGGAGCAGTTTGATAACTTATTCTTGCCTCAGTATCATAGAACGACAGGGCAAATATGGCATCCACATTATTTTCACGACAAATTCTTTCTATTGTTTCCCAAGAAAGTGCCGATGGCAAAACACCTAACCCTGGACTCCTTAAATTAGCATCATCAATTATTTTTATTTCTGAAAACCTGTTGTTAGTAGTAAGTTCATCAAATAAACCAATTACAGATTTATGCGCTCCGTCTTTATCTAGGTTTTTGCCTTCTACTGAGAGTATCTTATCTAGTTTATCTAGGTTTTCATTTTTTTCCGAGGGCAAACTTCTATTAATAATACCAATCGATTTAATTGCTGTAGGAACATATACAGGGGCGGGTTCAGTAACTCTAATAGTTAATCTATTTGATGAACTACATGAGTATAAAAAAACACTTATGAATAATGTTGAGACTGTAATCTTAATATAGCATTTTTTCATATTATTTCATTTAAATAGAACAACGTAAAATAATTAACTGCTTATTATTTGTACTGTAACTTACAATATTCTTGCCATTTTATGTTTTACTTATTCAAAATTTTTATCAAAACCAATTTGACATGATACATTTCTCATATATAAACCAATCAACAAAAAACACTATATTTGATTAATGAGTGCGATTATTCTAGGCTAAGAATACAGCCTAACGACAGGCAGATAATATTATGTATTATAATGAGAACTTATGCCTTCCCTATTCTGTCTATTTTCTCTCCATTCATCTGCCAGTAGTGATAGAGTTATGCCAATAAATATGGCGATGATTTCAAATAGGTATTTACTGTAAGTGGTAGTTTCATAGAATTAAATATGGTTACAATACAGAAAGAAAGTTATGATTTACTTACTCAACTCTTTATCTATTAAATTGATTAACTCTTTAGCATTTCTATTCTTTTCAAGTAAGGAATAAGCTAACATTTTTTCTAAATATTCTTTATCACTAAGTAAATTGAGATATTCTTTGGACAAGAGGTGATATTTTAGTTCTTCACTATGCCTATTTACTTTTAAGACAACATTATAGGAGGAGTCTTTCAAATACCAACTTTGAGATTCAATAAACCCAACTCCTACAGAATATTTGTCATTAAAATCAAGCATTTTTCTTTTTAAATAATGAGAAATATATCTGAAATTCAGCTGCTTTGTAACATGATTTTCAGCTACAAACTTTCTTAGAAGAAGTGAGTAGCCATTATCTGTAAATGAGTAATAGTTACTTAATTTACCACCTATTTGGGGATTTTTTATTACTCGGTTAGATAAACTTTCAAATGCATTTATTCCTGATTTTCTGTCATAGGTTTCATTGAGCCAATAACTGTATGAGTATAAATTCAATAAAGAATCTATGTCTGATACAGGTTTATTGAGGATATATTGTCTTTCATACCCTTCCCTAAAATATGAATAAATATTAATAGACCTATTATACTCTACTGTATCAGCCACCAAATCTCCCCTAATCATCTTCAATGCCTTTACCGTCTCTTCTCTATTCTGCCTGTTTTCTCGCCACTCATCTACAATAAGGGAAAGGGTAATACCAATAAATATGGCGATAATTTCAAATAGGTATTTGGCATAGTGAGGTAATTTCATACGATATCCTGTTGATTATCAATTATAAATATAATATTATATTTTTAAACTATTATTTAGCTACTACTCTGGAATAGAGCTTAAATAAATCCCTAGTAACGGGGTGACTTTATACTGCGTGAAAGTAAGTCACCCCGTTACTTTTGCACATCAATGGTATCCTGCCTACCGCAGGTAGACTTGTCGAAGGATCACATATAAACTAATCAACAAAAAATACTATATTTGGTTAATGAGTGCTATTCTCCCCAACTACGAATACCTACCTAACGGAAGGCAGGTGACATTTTATATTATAAATGATAACTTATGCCATCATTAATTTCTGGCTATTCTTATGATATATTCATCTCCTATCGTCAGAAAGACAACCGTTCTGATCAATGGGTGACGCAGTTTGTGCAAGCACTGAAAGAGGAGCTAGACGCTACTTTTAAAGAAGACATCTCTGTTTACTTTGATGAAAACCCACATGACGGACTGCATGACACCCACGATGTAGATGACTCGCTAAAGGAAAAAGTGAAATGCCTTATCTTTATCCCAATTGTTTCTCGCACTTATTGCGACCCAAAAAGCTTTGCATGGCAAAAGGAGTTTTTGCCTTTTCTGGACTTTGCCAAAAATGATGAACATGGACTAAAAGTAAAGCTTGCCAACGGCAACGTAACCAGTAGGGTATTACCCATTCGTATTCATGATTTGGATACAGAAGATGTGAAGTTGTTTGAAAAGGAAACAGGAAGTGTGATCAGGAGCATTGATTTTGTGTATAAAGAAGCTGGGGTGAATAGACCATTACGACCCAAAATAGATGACCCTTCAAAAAACCAGAACCATACTGTTTATAGAGATCAAATTAATAAGGTAGCAAATGCCACCCATGAAATATTGTCTTCGGTTAAATATAGTGACACTAACGAAATAGTACCTGCTT
>JAOUKH010000089.1 GCA_029882685.1 Cyclobacteriaceae bacterium | reverse complement strand
TGTAGACAGCGCAGCAGCCAGACCTCCTGCGGCAACAAGAGCTATCACCCAGTTGGGAAGATTGGCAATCTCAGGATTAGCCAACACCATAATATCGCGATCGATAGTAAGCTCGTTTTTTTCAGCATCTCCAACATATTGAATTATGCCATCTTTATTTTTATCATCATGTTTAATTAAACCTGTTTTCTCCCAATTGCTAAACCACGATGGCATAGCACTATACTCCTTATTTGAAACAGTATTGATCAGATTAGTTCTTGCAAAAGCACCAATTGCAGGAGCAGTAGTATATAGTATAGCTATAAAAACCAAAGCCCATCCAGCAGAAATTCGTGCATCTTTCACTTTAGGTACAGTAAAAAATCTAACTATTACATGAGGTAGACCTGCTGTACCAACCATAAGTGCTAGAGTTATCGCAAAAACATCAATTGTAGATTTAGTGCCATTCGTGTATTCAGCAAAGCCCAGTTCTACATGAAGTTGATCTAATTTATCTAATAGATAAGTTCCATCTGCCAATGTACCTCCAAAACCAATCTGTGGAATAACATTGTCCGTTAGTTGGAATGAAATAAAAAATGCTGGCACCATGAAAGCAAAAATTAATATACAATACTGTGCTACTTGCGTGTAGGTAATCCCTTTCATACCACCCATTACTGCATAAAAAAACACTAATGCCATACCAATGTAAACACCAACATTGATGGGTACTTCAAGAAACCTTGAAAACACCACTCCTACACCTCTCATTTGTCCAGCTACATAGGTGAATGACACTATAATCGCACAAATAACCGCTACTGTTCGTGCTATATCCGAATAATATCTATCCCCTATAAAATCAGGTACAGTAAATTTCCCAAATTTGCGTAAATAAGGTGCTAACAAAAGTGCTAATAAAACATATCCTCCTGTCCAGCCCATTAAATATACCGCTCCGTCATATCCCATAAAGGAGATTAATCCCGCCATAGAAATAAATGATGCAGCAGACATCCAGTCAGCAGCAGTAGCCATACCATTAGCCAGTGGAGGAATTCCTCCTCCTGCTATATAAAAATCTTTAGTTGATCCAACTCTAGTCCAGATTGCTATTCCTATATACAGGGCAAATGTTGCGCCTACTATTATAAAAGTCCAAGTTTGTACATCCATTATTGTAAATTTCTAGCGTTATTTTTCATCAACATCAAATTCCTTATCCAACTTATTCATCCATCGGACATAAACAAAAATCAAGATGACAAACACATAAATTGATCCTTGTTGGGCAAACCAAAATCCTAACTTGAAGCCACCTATCCTAATATTATTCAGCGTATCAACGAAGAGTATACCTGCTCCATAGGAAACTGCAAACCATATTGATAGCAGAATCACAAGGTATTTAAGATTTCTCCTCCAATAAGTCTTTCTTTGTTCTTTATCCATAATTGTGTTATTCTACAATTTTTACATTTTGGCTTTGAATGTAATACATTATACCTATATCAAAAAAAAGTGAAACAAATATTATAGAATGTTTTCTGTGATGTTTTTCGAAATTTTTCTTCTCTACACGCATATTACTTTTTCAAAATGGAGAGTTATTACTGCTAATAATCAGCACAATAAAATATTATTGGAGAAGATGTGGGAATTAAAAAACCTCTACTACAGCAAAAATTATAAAATAAATCGCCTGTTGATCTCTAATTTTATAACCTCTTATTGACATGCAACAAAGATAATCTTTTTATAATCGAGTCAGAGACTCTTTATCATTCAATAATCCATAATAGTTACTGCTTATCGCATGCAAGCTATAAAGTACGGACAGTTAGGGCTTTGTATGGCTAAAAATTCCCTTTCATATTAGGGGATTCTATGGTCTGAATAAAACATAAAACAACCGGCAAAATGATAGTCTAAAACACTTTAAACAATCTCTTTCAAAAACAGATGATAAATTACATATAACTTTTGATAAGTCCAGAAGCGCATTTTTTTTATAGGAGAACTTAATCTTTATCCTTTAAATTCGTGGTAGAACCAAAATAATTATCAGTCTTTCTTTAAAGGTTCCATTAACCTAATAGCTTCAATCATCCACTGGTCGTTGGCTTTTTGAACTATTGCTGTAAATGAAACAGTCCTGGATTGTTCATCGTTATTTCCCATCCCCAAGAATACAATCCCAGTTATTATAGCAATATTAGTGGATAAAAATCTGACATGATCAAACTGTGATTTGTGCATAAGCCCTACTGGCAATTGTGAAAAAATTGATCTATAAGCTTCTTTGATTGCTTCTTTGCTTTTTAATATCGTACCACTCGAAAATTGAAAATCAGCATTTTTAGTAAATAATTCACTAAATTCTTCGGCATTTCGATTGTTCCAGGAATTGTCCAATATTGCAGCAAGACCTTTAAGTTCATTTACCTTCAATGAATCTAGATTCTGTGACCAGACTAGAAAGCTTGGTGACATTATTATTATAAACGCAACTAGAACAGGTTTTATTTTTTTATGAAACATACAAGAATCCTAATATTTATTCAATACCAATTTTTCTAATTGGTTATGGGTTTCCTAAATAATATTAAAGAAAGATAGGGAATTGAACATTTAAACACAAATAGTTCCCTTTACTTCTGGCTTAATAGACAAAATGTTTATTAAAATTAGCAACCATTTTGTCCATTATACCTTACTTCTTAATCTAGTGATTATGATTGGGGATAAATCGTGATTCGACTGGGCCTTCACAATATTGTTCTTCATCAAGACTTCTCTTCGTTCAACTTCTCGCCCACAAATACTTTAGTTTAAAAACAAAAATAGCGCAGCTAATAATACTGGGCTAATTGAATGTGACTCGGTTGGGACTCGAATCCAGGGTCTACCCTTTAAGTAGAGTACTATGCCTGCCCTCAACGGGTTTTATGGATATATCTTTTTTTAGATTCCAGTATTTCTGAATAAAAACATTCTACAGGATGATTTTCCTGTCTCCAAAATTGATAATTCTCGTTTCTTTTATTTCGTTCCCTTGCACTTTTAAAAATCCATAACATCCAATTTCTCCTACTTTCTTTCTTATTCCCTTCTATTGCTTTAATGATTCTTGATGAAGTAAACTTTTTAAAATCTCTCAAAATATCCGACAATTTATTATCTGGCTTTGCAGAAACTAATAGATGTAAATGATTACTCATAATTACCCAAGCATGAATATTTAACCCTTTTTTCTCCTGACAAAATTTCAAACTATCCACTACCATTTCTGCATAGTCCTGTCGGCTAAAAACATCTACCCACTCTACTACAGCAAAAGTTATAAAATGAATCGCTTGTTGATCTCTAATTTTATAACCTCTTATTGACATGCAACAAAGATAATCTTTTTATTATCGAGTCAGAGACTCTTTATCATTCAATAATCCATAATAGTTACTGCTTATCGCATGCACAAACGAGGACGAGTTGAAGCACGCATTGGTAGTCTGCCTACCGCAGGTAGACTTATCGAAGACTGAACCTATCTGTGAAAATTTACTACCTATAAAATTAAACCTATCTTTTTAATCGTAATTTCAGCTCTCGTTCTTCTTCATACTCCCGAAGTACTTTCTGATAGGCTTCTTTTATCTTATTCTCTTTTGTTAAAGCACGATCCATTATCTCCTGAAATTGAGGATCATCCCTTAATGGATTTAATAGTGGGTCTTTTTTTACTAGTGGTAAGAAAAAAAAACCATCTTTTTCACAGTAGTCAAGTAATTCCAATGCTTCTTTTTTATTGCCCAGAAAAGAATGAACAATGGCAAGATCGTAATAATTAGCTTTATTTGCCCAAACTCCATTTAAATTGGAGGTATTTATAATGGCACTATCCCGTTTCATGGATTCATTGAACAACTCCATGGCTACTTCTTTTTCTCCTTTTAGCCATTTTACATGCCCTAAACGAGCTCTGTAGGGCAAATATTGTGTTGTATCTTTGAAGTTTTTTTCTATTTCTAAAGATTTTAACCAATATTTTTCAGCATTATCCAAGTCACCTAGATAATAATAACTTCCCGCTAACATATCAGTATTCCAAGGATCATGACTATCGTTTTTTTGTATCTCTTGATAGTAGTCTAATGCATTTTCAGGTTGGTTCTTATGCCAAAGATAAAAACTACCTAAAGAAGCTAGTGCCCCTTCAAAAGTTGGAGCTAATTTTAGTCGTTGATTATACAACAGTTCTGCTTTATCTAATTCACCAGCATTAACATAAAACCATGCAAACCCTTGAAAATATTCAGCATCTCGCTGTGAGTATTGAATATCATTCGATCGAATGATCATCCTTACTGCTTTTTCATAATTACCTTCTTCAAAATATTGATCAGCAACGGCATTCATTACTTCGGGTTCTCCTGGTGCTAAATCATTAGCTTTTTCAATAGCTAATTTGGATTCATCAGGCTTGTCCAATAAATTTAAAATATTACTCCTCAATAAATAGGCAGATGCTAACTGGGGTTTTATATCAATGGCCTTGTTTGCCAACATCATTGCCGAATCAAGCCATTCTTTCTGTAAAACACCATGCCATCGCAATCCGTATAGGGAAATTTTACCTGCTTCTACATAGGCCTCAGCAAAATCAGGGTCTAACTTAACCGCCTCATTTAATAATTGTAATGCGCCACGCATTTTATTTTCTTCCGAATCCCAATAATAAGCCCCTAGGCTCTCTTTGGCATTCAGGTAGTAATCATAAGCGGTAATATCCAGCGTGTTTTCCTCGGCAGATAAATTTTGTTCTTCAACAGGTAATAATTCAATTTGCAGATGATTGGCTACTTCAAGGGCTATATCCTGATATAAGTTTTGGATATCCTCCATGTTTCGCTTAAAAGACTTCGACCACATTACTTCATCTTCAAGGGCATCAATAAGTTCTATCTGGATATTTATCTGGTCACCAATCCGAGACGTGCTACCATCTAAAACAACTTCAATGCCCAGTTCCGTACCAATCTGTGCAATAGACTGTCCACTTTCCTTTATACTTTTAGAGGTATGTTCGGGTTTTACCGATAGCCCTGATATTTTATACAAAGTAGACCGAATTTCTCCAGGTATACCATTACTGAGATAGTCGAATGCAGGGTCATTATTGAGGTTATTAAAGGGAAAAACTACAATGGAAGTGCCGAACACCCCTGTGTCTCTATAAGTGTTATCAGAAATCTTAAATATTGAGTTTATATAAAATAAAGAAAGAACAATTACTAGCACCAACGATGCCCATATCGCAATTTGTTTTTTACTTTTTCTATTTAATATTGTTTTAGACTTTGTTTTTTCCTTTGTATCTTCACTTACTGAATACTGATGTGGTACTTGATTTGTTCCTTCAGTTTTCATTCCCTCAATTAAATCACGTATCGCATTTGCCACTTTGTTAATTTGATCTCGGTAAACAGTATGATTTTGATTTTTTAAAGGATCATCTACTTTAGGTCGTAATGGTCTATTCACACCTGCTTCACTATAAACAAAGTCAATACTTCGGATCACACTTCCTGTTTCCTTTTCAAACAACTTTACATCATCTGCATCCAAATCGTGAATTCGTATAGGTAACACCCTACTGGTTACGTTACCGTTGGCAAGTTTTATTTTTAGTCCATGTTCATCATTTTTGGTGAATTTCAAAAAGGGTAAAAACTCTTTTTGCCATGCAAAGCTTTTAGGGTCGCAGTAGGTGCGAGAAACAATGGGTATAAAGATAAGACACTTTACTTTTTCCTTAAGCGAGTCATCTACATCGTGGGTGTCATGTAATCCATCATGTGGGTTTTCATCAAAGTAAACGGAAATATCTTCTTTAAAGGTAGCGTCCAATTCCTCCTTAAGTGCCTGCACAAACTGCGTCACCCATTGGTCAGAACGATTGTCTTTCTGCCGATAGGAGATGAATATGTCGTAGATATAGTTGGGAAGAATAGAAGACATAAATCAAATATAGTATTTTTTGTTTATTTGTTTGTCCACTCAGTTAGTAACTGAGTTATCACATTTGATTTTGAATCAGTCGTTTAGAATCCGCCAACAGAAGAAGTGAATTTTTTTACCAAATAAGCATCTACAATATTTAGTCTCAACATAATTTTCGTTGCTTATATGTCAATCAGCTGTTAAAACTATTTGTTTACTTGAAGAATCCATCCATTTTTGTGACTTTCATAACCTTATAGGATTAATACTATATCATGAAGCTGATTGACACACATGCCCATATCTATTTAGAAGAGTTTAAGGAAGATATTAATGAAGTAATTGACAGATCGAAGGAAGGCGGTATTGAGAAAATTTATCTACCTAATATCGATCATGCTTCTATAGATAAGATGATGGAGCTGGAACATAAATTTCCGGAATATTGCGAAGTGATGATGGGGCTACACCCTTGTTCTGTAAAACAAGATTTTGAAAAAGAACTTTATCTGGTAGAGGACTGGTTGAATAAAAGGAAATTTATAGGAATTGGTGAAATAGGAACAGACCTATATTGGGATAAAACCTACTGGAAACAGCAACAAGAAGCATTTAAAATTCAACTCGATTTCGCAAAGCAATATAAGATTCCAGCTATAATTCATTGTCGCGATTCTATAGATGAAACGATAAAAATAGTTACAGAAAGGAAAACTGAGGATTTAACAGGAATTTTTCATTGTTTTACAGGTACAGTAGAGCAAGCGCAACAAATCTTTGATTTGGGATTTTACATTGGAGTTGGCGGTGTTTCCACATTTAAAAATGGTGGTATGGATAAAACACTCCCAGAAATGGATATCAACAAAATAGTATTAGAAACGGATAGTCCTTATTTAGCACCTGTACCCTATAGAGGAAAACGTAACGAACCCAGTTATGTGAAGTTAGTGGCACAACGTGTGGCTGATATCATGAAACTGGATATTACAGAAGTGAGTAATATAACAACTATTAATGCATTAAAGATTTTCCAACAGGAATAAATTAAAATGGAATACAGAGAATTAAGAATAGATACTGCTTCACCAAACCCACCTTTAGCATCAATACTTTTGTTATATACTGGTGGCACTATGGGTATGGTAAAAGATGATAAAGGTATCTTAGTTCCTTTCAATTTTGAACATATTCTAGAATATATCCCTTCCCTCAAAACATTTGAACTAGAAATAAAAGTTATTGCCTTTGAAAAGCCTATAGATTCATCAAACGTAAGTCCAGATCATTGGTCAATAATGGGTCATATTATAAAAGATCATGCTGAATTTGATGGATTTGTGATTTTGCATGGCACCGATACCATGGCATATACTGCATCGGCTTTAAGCTATATGTTAGTAGGATTAAATAAACCTGTAATCCTAACAGGAGCACAATTACCTATTACAGTTCCTAGAACCGATGCACGAGAAAACCTTATTACGGCTATTGAAATTGCTTCTGCAAAAGAAAATGGAAAACCTATTGTGTCAGAGGTGTGTATTTATTTTGACAGTGTACTTTTAAGAGGTAATAGAACTAGAAAAGTAGAAAGCATGCATTTCGATGCATTTGAGTCTGAAAATTATCCGCCTTTAGCTGAAGCTGGAATAGTTATCGACTATAATAAGAAAGTTATGCTACAAATGAACAAAGAAAAATCATTGACTTTTAATCATCTATTTGATGAAAGAGTGGTAATACTTAAGATATTTCCAGGGATTAATAAGCATATAGTACATAGAATTTTATCATGCAAAGAGGTGAAAGGAATTGTGTTGGAAACATATGGTTCGGGTAACGCACCTACTGCCAGCTGGTTTATTGAAGAAATAAAGCAAGCCATTGATAATGAGGTGCTAATTTTGAATGTTTCGCAATGTTTGGGAGGTGAAGTTATGCAAGGGCGATATGAAACAAGCAAACAATTAGAAGAAGTGGGGGTGTTAAGTGGGGGTGAAATCACTACTGAAGCAGCTATTACTAAACTAATGTTCTTGCTAAGTAATTGCAAGACCTATAGCGAATTAAAACAAAAAATAGTGTTGCCACTATGTGGAGAAATAAACTGAAAATAACATTTGTATACATAAATAATCAATAGATTAAAATTTATAATCTTCTTGCATAACGTGTTTTTTATTGATTTATTTGTGTTTTCAAAAAAAAATGAAAACGACCATTTAGGTAATAATAGAGAGGTGGCCGAGCGGTCGAAGGTGCTCGCTTGGAAAGCGAGTGTGCCCCACAAGGGTACCGGGGGTTCGAATCCCTTCCTCTCTGCTTGATGTATATGGAACGAATCAAAAATTATATTAACTATTAACCTTTAATTGAGACTTATTTTAAAAATTGAACTATGAAAAAGTTATTGACTTTATTCGCACTTGTAGGAATGTTAGCCATGGGTTATTCTACAAGCGTAATGGCACAACAAGAAGAAGAGGGTGCTGATTCTACTGAAATGTCATCTGACACAACAGTTGTTGAAGAGGACACCATAGTAGTTGCTGATGAACCTACAGAAGAAATCGCAGCTACAGAATCAACTATGGATGATGAAGGAGAAGAAGAGGAAGAAGAAAGTGCAACATTTCACCAAAAAGTAAAAGAAAAATTTATTGAAGGTGGATGGGAATTTATGGGCGCAGTACTATTATGTCTTATTATAGGTCTTGCAATATCTATAGAAAGAATCATCACTTTAAACCTTGCTACTACAAATACTGATAAATTATTAGCAAATGTAGAAGATGCATTAGCAAGCGGTGGTGTTGATGCAGCTAAAGAAGTTACTACTAACACAAAAGGGCCTGTAGCATCTATTTTTACTCAAGGATTATTAAGAATGTCAGAAGGAATCGAAATGGTAGAAAAATCTATTATTGCATATGGTTCTGTTGAAATGGGTAAACTAGAAAAAGGATTGGTATGGGTATCATTGTTTATTGCTTTGGCTCCAATGCTTGGTTTCATGGGTACTGTAATTGGTATGATTGGTGCATTTGATGCGATTGAAGCTGCTGGAGATATCTCTCCACAAATTGTTGCTAATGGTATTAAAGTAGCCCTATTGACTACTGTAGCTGGTCTTATTGTTGGTGTTATTTTACAAGTATTCTACAACTATTTAGTTTCTAAAGTAGATTCATTAGTGAATAACATGGAAGATGCATCAATTACCCTAGTAGATTTACTAGTAAAGCACAACTTGACTAAATAATTGTTAGGACTTTATAAATTATTTAAACTATGGAAGCATTTGTTTCACAAGGTGGTTTGATAATCTCTTACATACTGTTTGGAATAGCAGTAGTAGGGGTTGTAGTATTGCCACTTATAAAAGCCTTTGACAATCCTCAAAAAATTGTAAAAGGACTAATAGCATTAGGACTATTAGGCGTTGTGTTTCTTATCTCTTGGGGTATTTCCGGAGCAGAAACTACTGAAATGTACACTGAAAAAGGAGTAGGTGAAAGCCTTTCAAAAGTAATAGGTGGAGTACTTATTATGATGTACTTACTGGCAGGAATTGCCATTGTGGGTATAGTTTATTCTGAGTTTCATAAAGCTGTAAAATAATGGCTAAAAAGAAAAGAGCAAATCCTGAAATAAATTCTAGCTCAATGGCGGACATTGCGTTCCTGCTATTAATATTCTTTTTGGTTACTACTACAATAGCTAATGATAGAGGGATATTAATGCAGTTACCACCAAAGCCAGATGATATTGAGGATATTGATGTTAAAATCAAGGAACATAATCTATTTAAAGTGTATGTGAATTCTGCCGATCGATTATTGGTAGAAGGTGAGCCTTTAAAAGATATTGAATTGATTAGAGATATGGTAAAGGAACATGTACTAAATAATGGTGTTAATCCTGAGATGTCTGACAGTCCCAAGGATGCCATTGTTTCATTCAAAACAGATAGAGGTACGAGTTATGAAATGTACATTGGCGTCTTAAATGAACTTCAAGGTGCGTATTATGAAATGTACGGAGAGAGAGTGGGTAAAACTGCTACGGAATGGAGAACGTTAACAAACGAACTTGACGATCCTGAGAACAAGAAATTGTACGATAAGGGCAGAGGCAAGGATAAAGACGGAAAGGTTACTTTCCCAATGAATATATCAATTGCAGAACCATCTAAAATTGGAGGAAACTAATGCATAAGTTTAAGAAAAAAACGAAATCGGATCCTAGTATTCCAACGTCAGCATTACCTGATATCATTTTTATGTTGCTTTTCTTTTTCATGGTAACAACTGTATTAAGAGAAACAACTATTAATGTGGAACAGCATATTCCTAAGGCTACTGAATTGCGTAAGCTTCAAAGAAAATCATTAGTGAGCTATTTATACGTTGGTAAGCCAACCTTAAAAATGCAAAAGCAGTTTGGGAAAGAACCTCGTATTCAGGCAAACGATGTATATATTGCTGTTGAAGAAATAGTGGGTTGGGTATTGCAGGAAAAAGATAATTTGGATGAAGTAGAAAGAGATCAGATAACCATTGCGTTGAAAGTAAATGACGAGACGAAAATGGGACTTATTTCTGATATTCAGTTAGAGTTACGTGAGGCAAATGCCCGAAAACTCTTATATACTACTATTCAGGATATGGATCGTGATTAAAGATCAATATTTGTAATAATAATTTAAGGCTTCTTTTATAATGAAAGAAGCCTTTTTTTGTTTATGAATTTTACATTTTGGAGTAAATAGTTAGTTTTTACACTATCTTTCATCAATGGATTTAAACAATAAAAAAATAATAAATGCTTGGTGCATGTACGACTGGGCGAATTCCGTTTATTCTCTCGTTATCACAACGGCAGTTTTTCCTATTTATTTTGAGGCTGTAACTAAGAGTGCAGATGGGTCAAATATTGTTTCCTTCTTTGGTTGGGAATTGCCTAACACAGTATTGTATTCTTATGCACTATCATTTTCATTTTTATTTACTGCTTTTCTTTTACCACTGCTTACAGGTATGGCAGATTATGGAGGAAAGAAGAAACTATTTTTAAAAATATTTGCCTACATGGGCTCTATTGCCTGTGTAAGTCTATTCTTTTTTAATGGTCAGAATATTGAATTTGGAATATTGATGACGATTATTGCAAGTGTTGGATTTTCAGGCAGCTTAGTGTTTTATAATGCTTTTTTACCAGAAATTGTTACCCCAGATCGTTATGACAGAATAAGTGCTAGAGGTTATTCTTATGGTTACTTGGGTAGTGTACTTTTATTAATTCTTAATTTAATGATGATACAAATGCCTCATCTATTTGGATTACCAGAAGGTACACTCCCTGCACGTATTTCTTTCTTGTTAGTAGGATTTTGGTGGGCAGGTTTTGCTCAAATTCCTTTTCTAAGGCTACCAAATAACGTTAATAAAAGGAATAAAAATGAAAGCCTTTTGAAAAAGGGTTATGATGAGATTGTAAAAGTATATAAGAGTTTAGAAAATCTCCCAAATCTAAAAAAATACCTGATTTCATTTTTCTTCTATAATGCTGGAGTTCAGTCGGTAATGTATTTAGCAACGCTGTTCGGATCAGTAGAGTTGAATTTAGAAACTAGTTCATTAATTTTAATTATTATCATTATACAAATCGTAGGTATAGGAGGGTCCTATTTGTTTGCTAGAGTCTCAGAAGCTAAAGGCAATGTGTATTCTCTTACTATTATGATTATAATATGGATTGGCGTTTGTTTTGCAGCATACTTTGTGAAAACAGAATTTCAGTTTTATACATTAGCTTTTGTGGCTGGACTAATTATGGGGGGTATTCAAGCACTATCTAGAGCTACTTATACCAAGTTAATTCCAGAAAATTCAATAGATAACGCCTCGTACTTTAGTTTTTTTGACGTAACCTTTAATGTTTCAATAGTAATGGGAACCTTTGCTTATGGCTTAATAGATCATATTACTGGAAGCATGAGAAACAGTGCGCTTGCACTTACACTGTTTTTCATAATAGGGCTTGGCACTTTACTTTTTGTAAAAATACCTGTTACAAAAAAAGATAATTGATTTCTCATTGTTCAAAAAGTTTGATGCTTTGAAACTTCCTAAGTTAAATCTACCAGCTTACCAGTTTGACATTAAAAGCAATGAAGGAAGGTTACTTATTTATGATGTTTTTAGAAAAAAGTCTATTATCCTTACTCCAGAAGAATGGGTAAGGCAAAATTTCCTACAATATTTAACTCATGAATATCATTATCCTAAATCACTAATAAAAATTGAAAGTGGTCTGAAATTTAATAACCGATTAAAACGATCTGATATCATGGTCTATGATAGAGACGGCCTCCCATTTTTATTGGTAGAATGTAAATCCTATACCACTAAAATTTCACAATCTATTTTTGATCAAGTAGCTACATATAACCAGACATTAAAAGCAAAAAATATAGTAGTTACTAATGGAATGGAACACTTCTGTTGTGAAATAGATTTTGATTCAAACAAGTATAAATTTGTTGAAGAAATTCCAAAATTCGTATAACCTTCCTGTGTGTCTTAAAATATCATCCATCTATTTTGAGTTTCAAAATAGATGGATGATAAGCATTATGGAATAAGTGTTAAAATTAATTTAAGAAGGTATCTACTTCAGTGTGAGGTAAATTAAAAGCATCAGCCACTGCTTTATACACTACTTTTCCACCAATAATGTTCAAACCAAGTTTCAATTCATTACTATCCGAACATGCTTTTTTCCACCCTTTATTAGCCAATTGAATAGCATAAGGAAGTGTAGCATTTGTTAGTGCCAACGTAGACGTATATGGAACTGCACCCGGCATGTTTGCAACACAATAATGAACAATATCATCAATAATAAATATAGGATCCTCGTGCGTAGTAGGTTTACAAGTTTCGATACATCCCCCTTGATCAACTGCAACATCTACTAATACAGTACCAGGTCTCATGTCTTTTAACATATCTCTGGTAATCAAACTTGGAGCTTTTGCTCCATGAATAAGTACACCACCAACAATTAAATCATGAGTTTTAATTAATTTTCGAATATTGTATTCATTGGACATCATAGTGTTTACATTGGCAGGCATTATATCATCTAAATAACGTAATCTAGACAAGTCTAAATCCATAATTGTTACATCTGCACCCATTCCTGCTGCCATTTTAGCTGCATTAGTACCAACAACTCCACCTCCTAATATCAATACTTTGGCTGGTTGTACCCCAGGTACACCTCCTAATAAAATTCCACGCCCTTTCAATGGCTTCTCTAAATATTTTGCGCCTTCCTGAATAGACATTCGGCCTGCTACTTCTGACATAGGAACCAATAAAGGAAGACTTCTATCTTCTTTTTCTACTGTTTCATAAGCCAAACATATGGATTCGCTTTCAATCATTGCCTTAGTTAAAGGCTCGTAAGAGGCAAAATGAAAGTAGGTAAATACTAATTGATTCTTTTTAATTAATTGGTATTCTAGCTCAATTGGCTCTTTTACTTTCATCACCATTTCAGCAATTTCATATGTAGCTTCAATAGTAGGAAGTATTTTAGCTCCAGCTTCTTCATACTCCTGATCTAAAAAACCACTACCTTCCCCAGCTTTTGATTGAACATATACTGTATGACCTCTTTTAATTAATTCTTTTGCTCCTCCAGGGGTTAGAGCAACACGATTTTCATTGTTTTTTATTTCTTTTGGTACACCTATAATCATAATAATATAAGTTTAATTGCAGTTC
>JAOUKH010000243.1 GCA_029882685.1 Cyclobacteriaceae bacterium | reverse complement strand
CTTTAAGTTATAGTATGAAGGATATTCAGTTTCTAATTTTTTGGTAAAACTTGCATACTCACTATTACTCTCAAATAATTTGTTTCTGTATTCTTCTTCTTTTTGTTTATCAGGTTTTGTCGCTATTTTTTGTTGATAATAAGCGATTTCTGTTTTATACTGTAACTCTTTTATCAATAATTCATCAGGGATATTTGCAAAAGATTTTGCATTGGTTTCTGCTATAGCATCTAATAATACTGCCGCTTTACTTTTTTCAGAAAAATAGAATGCTTTTTCATAGAATTCCTTTTTTTTCCAAGCCACACCTGCAACAGAAAGACTCATCCGTATTCCATCTTCATAAACCTCAGATGACATGTTTCCTAATGCAATCTTATCCGTTTCACTAGTCTTTTGCTGACGCAATTCGTCAATCAATTGATCACATATTTCGATGTGCGAAATAGCTGCTAACAAATCATTTAACTTCAATGATTTTCCAAAATGCAATCTTTCAAATGCCTCCGCTTTTTGTTGTATGGAAAGTAACAATAAGTCTCCATTATAATAGTTTGTGTTAATTTCAGGGCGTGTGTATACATCATCTGTATCATAATTGGTAGTATTAGCGATGATTGCTTGATGATAAAAATTTACGGCTTCTTTAAATGATTTCTGCTGATCTTTAATATTACCGATATAATTATACGTATTGGCGATTTCAGGATGCTTTTTTCCGTACACTAACTGATAAATAGAAAGGGCCTGTTGTTGATAATCCAATGCGATTTCCAACTCGTTCATATTATCATACACCCTCCCTATTGCCGAGAGTACGAATGCTGTAGCAGCATGCTTATCTCCATTTTTTTCTTTCCTAATTGCTAGTGCTTCCTGCAAACTGATAATAGCATCTCCATAAAGGGCCATCTTTCCATATACAATACCAATGTTAGTATGAGCCGTAGCAATACGGTCATCCATAGGGTCATATAGTTCTTCATAAATAGCCAATGCTTTTTCATAATAATCAAGTGCTTTATCTGGGTCAACATCAAAGTAAGCAAGACCAATATCATTGAAAGAAGCGGCAATATCGGCAGTTGACTTTTCTTTTTCGCGCATGGTTAATGCTCTAAAATGATATTCGAGTGATTTATCCATGTTGCCAAGTGCAAATTCACTAATCGCAATATTGCTATAGCACCTCGCTACTACTAATCGTTCACTATCCCTTTCATGCAATTCCAAGGCGTTGCTGAAGTTCTTTTTCGCTTCTTCATACATTCCTTTCTGTAAGTATATTATTCCTAGATAATTGAATTTATGAATGCTCTTTTCGAGTGAATTACTCAATTCAAGGGCTTCGTTAAGACTTCCTTGACGAATAAGGTTGTCAATTTCAGTAGATTGTGCACTACTGAAAAAGGAAATTGATATGAACGCTATAATTAATGTTATTTGTTTCATGCCAAGTTAAAATCTAAAAACGTAAGCAATCGTTTGCACAGCATGTCGCGTAAGTCCATCAGGGTTTACTTCTCTATCTACAAGCTTATAGCCTATGATTAATTTCACACTAGAGTTTACATTAAAATGATATCCTGCACTTGCCAATAGTGACAATGCCAATCCAGTAGTTTTGTCTACTTTTTTATAAATACCATCTGGATACCAATTCGTTAATGTATTTATTTGGTCTTTTGTAATACGATAAATCGGCAATGCACCAAAGCTAAAGTTATAATTAGAAAAACGCCAGTTACGCTCCACTCGAAACATGATATCAGAACCCCGCTTTAACTTAGTTGCCTTGTCATGATCTAAAATGTATTGTACTGGTACTCCAGTTGCCATTTCAGGAGTTGGATAACCAGACCATTCTCCCCATTTAAAATTATTATTATTGGCTGTTAGCGCATCCTGATAGCCAAAAGCAATCAACCACTTTTTACTAATTAGGGAAAACCCTGCAACAATATCATAGCTTCCCAAACTTGTTTGGTAGTACATAGGGTAATCTTGATTAATACTCCCAAATTCGTTGTCTTGTTTTTTTAAATCGCTACCATTCGATGGAATTTTACCACCTATCGTAGCGTTGATGTCGAATTTATCAGAATGAAATACTTGTCGAGTGGCACTAATAGAAATATCTCCCACTCCTTTGGTTGATCCTAAATTTCCTTCTATCATTTGGTAGGGTATTTTCACTTGAAGAGCGGTTTTACTATTAATACCAATAGTAGCATCTAGGTTTGACACCCACACTATAGGAGAAAGTGTAGTTTTACCTCTATACTGACTTAATTCTATTGACCGAAGTTTGAAGTTAATTTTATTGCCGTATGCCTGATCAGGTTTCATTGCCCCCATAGTACAAAATCCCGCATCGCTACAGCCTTGTCCATAAATAGTCTGGGTGATAACGATAAGTACTAGAAAAGAAAAGAATACATTTACTTTCATTTGAATCAGCTATCTACTTTTTACAATTGGTTAAATTAACAATTTTAAGCAATAATCTTATTATCAATTGATTACAATATTATTTTTTTATGATAGATACGCTTATGAGACACTAAGGGCAATGATACTATTTTTTTGTTTTACGTAACATCCGTTAATAAAATACTAGAAAGTAAAATAATGAACTTTTCAAGTAAACCATTTGTCTTAAGTATTGTTAGTTTTACTAAAAAAAGAATAGAATAAAACCCATGAAAAAAACAGCAATAATTGGCGCCACTACCAACGAAACTCGATACGCATTTAAAGCAGCGGAAAGGTTAGAAAATTACGGTCATAAATTTGTACCAATAGGAATAAAAAAAGGAAAAGTTTTTGGTGAGGAAATACTTGATTTAAGAGAAAAACCATCCATAAATGATATTGATACAGTAACCATGTATATTGGCCCTCAAAATCAACCTGAATGGTATGATTATATACTAAGCTTAAAACCTAACCGTATTATTTTCAACCCTGGTACTGAGAATTGCGATTTTAAAGTTTTGGCCGAAAAAAAAGGAATTGAAGTAGTAGAAGGATGCACATTAGTGATGTTGGGTGTGGGGAATTATTAGAGGTATAAATATAAACTTCTCACTAATTAGGGCTTCCTCAGATAGAGTATAATCTACATTTAGGAACAATCAAAGCCTATTTTAGCTATATTTTTTATTTTTAAATGCAGGGTTAAATTGTAATTTGAATATTTATACCTGCATTCTTCAAATTTAGCTAAACTGTCTCTTAAGCCATGGATCAAGATGGTTTTAAAATATTTTGTCTGTGTGACTATGTAAATGATTTAAAAGAAGTATTAAAATGGTATAATTATATTTGTAATTGTTTTTATCCTAAATAAATTCTAAATCTTATTTTTTGAGGAAGCCCTAATTAATCCACCCTACAATCATATAATTCTTAACCACAGCCATATTACTGTGGTTAAGAATTACACTTTTATTGTTCTAATACTAAAAATTCAACTCTTCTATTTTTCGCCCTACCTTCGGG
>JAOUKH010000088.1 GCA_029882685.1 Cyclobacteriaceae bacterium | reverse complement strand
GAAAAAAGCTCATTTCACAGCCTATAAAAGGTACAATTAAAAGAGGTGAATCTATTGAAGATGATAAAGTACAAGCTCAATTACTAAGAAATAGTGAAAAGGAACAAGCTGAAAATATGATGATTGTTGATTTAGTACGCAATGACTTGGCTAAATCATGTAAAGCAGGTTCTGTAAAAGTAGAAGAAATGTTTGGTATCTATCCTTTCAAACATATGTATCAGATGATTTCTACAGTTTCTGGTGAACTACGAGATGATTTCCATTTTATAGATGCTATTAAGAATGCTTTTCCGATGGGAAGTATGACTGGAACTCCAAAAATTAAAGCGATGGAACTCATTGAAAAATATGAAAAAACAAAAAGAGGTCTTTTTTCAGGTGCTGTAGGTTATATTTCTCCTAATCAGGATTTTGATTTCAATGTGGTCATTCGCAGCATTTTTTATGACAGAAATACCTCTCAAGTATCATTTCAAGCAGGAAGTGCTATTACCTATGATTCCGATCCTGAACAAGAATACAATGAATGTATGCTTAAAGTAAAAGCAATAAAAGAAGTGTTAGAAATTTGAATAAAATTTAACTAATGCTTTTTTCATGATTTTCTTTTGTCTGCCATTATGTCATTCTCTATTCTTTTAGTTAACTTTGCATTCCAAAAAGAAAAGTTGTTTTTATGGATAACATAATTGCGGACATCGACATTGTCAACAAAGTAGATGATGAAGTATGTGGAGTGAAAGTTTCAGCAAATGAAAATACTGGCAAAGAGCGAAAGATGTATATCGAAAGCTATGGATGCCAAATGAATTTTTCAGATAGTGAAATTGTGACCTCAGTAATGAAAAAAAGCGGTTTTGATACCACATCCGATTATAATGAAGCAGATGTAATTTTTCTAAATACATGTTCTATTCGTGAAAAAGCAGAACAAACAGTAAGAAATAGGCTTAATCACTTCAATGCAGTAAAAAAGAAACGTCCTGATATGACTATAGGTGTTTTAGGATGTATGGCCGAACGGTTGAAAGAACAACTATTAGAAGAAGAAAAGATAGTAGACCTTGTAGTAGGTCCTGATGCTTATCGAGATTTACCAAATTTAATTCAAAAAGCAGATGATGGACAAAAAGCTGTAAATACTTTTCTTTCTAGAGAAGAGACTTATGCAGATATTTCTCCTGTACGATTAAATTCTAATGGAGTAACTGCATTTATATCTATTATGCGCGGCTGCGATAATATGTGTTCATTTTGTGTTGTCCCTTTTACTCGAGGTCGAGAACGAAGTCGTGACCCTCATTCAATTATTAAAGAGGCACAAGAACTTTATGATCAAGGGTACAAAGAAGTAACTCTTTTAGGTCAAAATGTGGATTCTTATAAGTGGTCGGAGGAACAAAACAATAAAGCACGTCTTGAAAAATTTGAGAAAAAAGGAGAGGAATTAGTTATAATAAATTTTGCCAGCTTACTAGAGATGGTAGCAAAAGTGAACCCTAATTTAAGGGTAAGGTTTTCAACTTCACATCCAAAAGACATTACAGATGAGGTACTTTACACCATGAAAAAGTACGATAACATATGTAAATATATCCATTTACCAGCTCAAAGTGGTAATAATAGAATTCTTGAACTTATGAATCGTACTTATACTCGAGAGTGGTATATTAACAGAGTAGATGCTATTCGTGAAATTCTTGGTAGAGAGTGTGGTATTTCTTCTGATATGATTACAGGGTTTTGTTCAGAAACAGAAGAAGAGCATCAGGAAACACTTTCACTAATGAACTATGTGAAATACGATTTTTCATATATGTTTTTTTACTCAGAACGACCTGGAACTTTGGCAGCGAAAAAATTAACAGATGATATCCCCTTAGAAATAAAGAAAAAAAGACTGGCTGAAGTAATTGAACTACAGCAACAGAATGCTCTAGAGCGTAATAAATTAGATGTAGGAAAAGTACATCAAGTTCTTATTGAAGGTACTTCAAAGCGATCTGGAGAATTTTTACAAGGTAGAAATACCGCCAATAAAGTAATTATTTTTCCAAAAGAGCAATATAGTAGGGGGCAATACGTCAATGTGTTGGTAGAAGACTGTACAACTGCCACACTAACAGGAAAAGTAGTAGTTTAATTTTAACACAACTATTATGATCGATTCTGAAATATTAAGTGTAAAACAACGGTTCGGTATCATTGGAAACTCTTCTTTACTTAATCATGCCATCAAAGTGGCTGTTCAAGTAGCACCTACTGACATGACGGTACTTATCACAGGTGAAAGTGGTAGTGGTAAAGAATCGTTTTCAAAAATTATACATCAGGTTAGTAAGCGTAAGCATGGGCAGTTTATTGCTGTAAATTGTGGGGCAATCCCTGAAGGCACCATAGATTCAGAATTATTTGGTCATGAAAAGGGCTCTTTTACTGGGGCGCATGAAGCACGAAAAGGATATTTCGAAGTAACTAACGAAGGCACTATATTTTTAGATGAAATTGGAGAGTTACCATTGAGTACCCAAGCACGCTTACTAAGGGTACTAGAAAATGGTGAATTTATAAAAGTTGGTTCTTCAAAAGTAGTAAAAACTGATGTAAGAGTAGTAGCTGCAAGTAATGTAGACTTAATAAAAGCGGTTGAAAAAGGAAAATTTCGTGAAGATTTATATTATCGTTTAAGTACAGTACCTATATACGTACCTCCTTTGCGAGAACGGGGAAATGATGTTGAGCTTATTTTTAGAAAATTTGCTAGTGATTTTTCGGAAAAATATAGAGTAAAACCCATTGTACTTACATCTGATGCTAAAGATATCTTATTAAAATACCGTTTCCCTGGTAATATAAGACAGTTAAAAAATCTTGTCGAACAAATTTCAGTACTTTCAACTAATAGTAGAGAAATTAACTCCGCTACTTTGATAGGGTATTTACCTCAACAAAGTAGTAATTTACCTGCTTTATATAATTCACCAGATAAAGATGATTTCTCAGAAAGAGATATTTTATATAAGGTGTTATTCGATATGAAAAAGGACATGAGTGAACTAAAAAAGTTAGTGCATAAAGTGATGTCTGATAGTAAAAATACTAGTCAAATTCTCAGTGAACACGAAGATTTATTCAAAACTATTGAAGAAAATGAGTCTCCACATCAATTAGACACACCTTACAGACTCGATGTTGATGAGCCACAACATAACACTCCCCTACCTGTAAAAATTCAAGAACAACCTCCAATAGAGGATATTCAGGATATTACACATGAAATGGAAGATGATGAATCTTTATCAATTGAAAAGAAAGAAAAAGAATTGATTGTAAAGGCTTTGCAAAAAAACAATAACAGAAGAAAAAATGCAGCTAGAGATTTGGGTATTTCGGAACGAACTTTGTACAGAAAAATTAAACAATATGAAATTGAAGAGTAAAACTATACTTTTAATATTATCATTCTGCTTCATTTCAGCTAATTTTTCAGGTTGTGGTATATACTCTTTTTCAGGAATTTCTTTGAGTGATGAGGTTAAGACTATCTCTATCCAGCCATTTTTTAATGATATTTCACAAGGCCCAGCTAATATTTCACAGACCTTCACCAATACCTTAACTGACTATTACCAACAAAACACCAACCTTTCTCTTGTTCAGCAAGAAGGAGATTTACAAATAGAGGGAGGGATTACTGGATACCGACTACAACCAGTAGCACCGAGATCATCGGGTAACAATACACAAAATGATTTTGCATCACAAACAAGGTTAACACTTACTGTTAAGGTAACTTTTTACAATACTACTGATGATACTTTTGATTTTGAAAATAGAAGTTTTACATTTTTTAAAGATTTTGATAATCAATCCCAAAACCTCACTACTATTGAGACTGAATTAATCAATGAAATATTTGAACAAATAGTGATGGATATTTTCAATGCATCGGTAGCCAATTGGTGATTTTTAACATTTTTAACTATTTTTAAAAAACCTTACTCTATGGTGGTGTGAATAAACAAAAACTAGTCAACGTACTCAAGGATAATAAATCCATATCCTCTAGTGAAATTAGTGAGCTAAAAAGCTTAGCCAAAGACTATCCCTATAGTCAAATTTTTCACATCTTAGTAGCAAAAGGAAGCTATGATCATGCATCACCTAATGTACAACAAGACATACAATTGGCAGCAATTTATGCCACTAATAGGGCGTTACTTAAATCAATTATTACAAAGAAGCTCACTAATGTAAGCTCTTCATCTCCTACAATCCAAAAACCTAAAACTACAACAACCTCTCCTCTATCAATTAGTGAGGGTGATGCTTTACGTGCTGATGTACTTAAAAATTTAGAAATATTAATAGAAAGTAAGAAGCCATATCAATTAGAAGAAAGTGAAAAGTCAAAAAAAACAACTCCTGTAAAAACAAAAGCTGCAATTAAAAAACCTTCTATAAAAAAGAAAAAAACTAAATCAGAAGATGAAGAAAAGAAACCTGAGCCTGTTACTGAACCTATTGATATAGCTGGTGAAAATAGTAAATCAGAAACCAGTGAATTTAATCAAATTGACATAATTGATAACTTTATTAAAAAACAGCCTTCGATAAGTAAAAAAGCTATAGGGAAAGTTTCCACAAAACAACCTCAAAAAGATCTTTCAGAATCAAGTGCTAACTTTGGCGAAAACCTTATTTCTGAAAATCTCGCCCAAATACTTGTTAAACAAGGGCAAAACGATAAAGCCATAGATATTTATAAAAAATTAATTTGGAAAATTCCACAAAAAAAGGCTTACTTTGCGACTCGAATTGAAGAATTGAAAAAATAATCAAGAGAACATGTATATAATAATGTCATTAATAGTAGTGGTGAGTGTGTTGTTGGTATTAGTAATATTGGCTCAAAATTCTAAAGGAGGTGGTTTATCAAGTCAGTTTGGTGGCTCTGGAGCAAGTAATATGATTGGTGTAAAAAAAACCACTGATTTGCTAGAGAAAATAACTTGGGGGTTAGCAATTACACTATGTGTATTAGCCATCTCATCAAAATTTGTAGGTAGTAACAATACCAATAATAATAGTTTAA
Organism: Cyclobacteriaceae bacterium; assembly: GCA_029882685.1. GTDB lineage: Bacteria > Bacteroidota > Bacteroidia > Cytophagales > Cyclobacteriaceae > JAOUKH01. The sequence goes on along the minus strand of JAOUKH010000088.1, from coordinate 8,790 downwards.
TTACTCCGAGTATTGAAAGAGCTCAAGAGCAACAAGCAATACCTTCTTTAGATTTAGGTAATTCAGAAGGAATTGACGTTTCAGGATTAGAAAATGATTTAACTACACAGGAAAACCCTGATTCATTGTAGTGGTTTTTATTTATGATATTTAAAACCTTGGCTACTTATAACCAAGGTTTTTTTATGCGCCAATATTTCTAGTACATGCATAGCAATATGTAAAAAACATTCTACATACTAAAAATGATGACAAAGTGTGGTAGTTACTACAAAAAACTACTGACAGATATTTTTGTCATAAACGCAATTTTGTCAGTTAAAGAGTTAGCATGAAGCTAGAAAACTGAAATATTGACGTGCATTTGATACATATTAGTATTGGCATAGGAAATGATAGACATGCAATGAAATTCAAAATTGAATTAAGTTTAACCTATAAACATATTATACTACAATGTCAAAATTAAAAATTACACCACTTTCAGACAGAGTACTAGTAGAAGCAGCTGTTGCTGAAGAAACAACTGCTTCTGGAATCATAATTCCTGATACAGCAAAAGAAAAACCACAAAAAGGTAAAGTTGTTGCAGTAGGTAATGGCAAAAAAGATGAGCCATTAACTGTAAAAGTAGGTGATGAAGTATTATACGGCAAATATGCTGGTACTGAAATTACTATTGATGGAACAGAATACTTAATGATGCGAGAGTCAGATATTTTAGCGATCGTTTAATTCATTAATTACAAATAATAAACTATTACACAAATATTAAAATACACATAAAATGGCTAAAGAAATATCTTTCGATACATCAGCTAGAGACAACCTGAAAAAAGGAGTAGACAAGTTAGCTGATGCAGTAAAAGTAACATTAGGACCAAAAGGAAGAAATGTAATTCTTGACAAAAAGTTTGGTGCTCCTACTATCACTAAAGATGGAGTATCAGTGGCTAAGGAAATTGAATTGAAAGATCCTATCGAGAACATGGGTGCTCAATTAGTAAAAGAAGTAGCTTCAAAAACTGCTGATGATGCAGGTGACGGAACTACTACTGCAACAGTACTTACACAAGCCATTTTTGGACACGGAATTAAAAACGTAGCTGCTGGTGCAAACCCAATGGATTTGAAAAGGGGTATCGATAAATCAGTAACAGCTATTGTTGAGAGCTTACGTGCGCAATCAAAAGAAATAAAAGGGAATAAAGAAATTTCTCAAGTAGCTACCATCTCTGCTAATAACGATAGCGAAATTGGTGAAATGATTGCTGCTGCGATGGAAAAAGTAGGTAAAGACGGTGTAATTACGGTTGAAGAAGCTAAAGGTACAGAAACAGAAGTAAGAACTGTTGAAGGAATGCAATTTGACAGAGGATACCTATCTCCTTACTTTGTGACTAATGCAGATAAAATGGAAGTAGAGCTTGAAAATCCTTACATTTTGATTTATGATAAAAAGGTTTCTAGTATGAAAGAATTGCTTCCTATTCTTGAAGCAGTTTCTCAAACTGGAAAACCTTTAATGATTATCGCTGAAGACGTTGATGGAGAAGCATTGGCTACTTTAGTAGTAAACAAAATAAGAGGTGCACTAAAAATAGCAGCAGTAAAAGCTCCTGGTTTTGGAGACAGAAGAAAGGCTATGCTAGAAGATCTTGCTATCTTAACGGGTGGTACTTTAATTTCTGAAGAAAGAGGATATAAACTAGAAAGTGCAACTCTTGAATACCTAGGTACTGCTGAAAAAATTAATGTCGACAAGGATAACACAACTATAGTAAATGGTGCTGGAAAACCTGAAGATATTACGGCAAGAGTAAATCAAATTAAAGCTCAAATTGAGACCACTACTTCTGATTACGATAAAGAAAAACTTCAAGAACGTTTAGCTAAACTTTCTGGTGGTGTAGCAATCCTATATATTGGAGCTGCTACCGAAGTAGAAATGAAAGAGAAAAAAGATAGAGTAGACGATGCTTTACATGCTACTAGAGCAGCAGTACAAGAAGGTATTGTTGCTGGTGGTGGTGTTGCGCTCATTAGAGCTATAGAAGCTTTAGATAGCGTAAAAACGATGAATGAAGATGAGGAGACCGGTGTAAACATTATTAAATTAGCTGTTGAAGCTCCATTAAGAACTATTGTGGCTAACTGTGGTGGAGAAGGATCTGTAGTAGTACAGAAAGTGAGAGAAGGTAAAGCTGATTATGGTTACAATGCTAGAGAAGACAAATACGAAGAATTATTTAATGCTGGTATTATCGATCCTACTAAAGTAACTCGTTTGGCTTTAGAAAATGCAGCTTCTATTGCTGGGTTATTATTAACAACTGAAGCAGTTGTTTCTGACGTAGAAGAAGAAGGTGCTGGTGCTCCTGCTATGCCTCCAATGGGTGGCGGTATGCCAGGCATGATGTAATATCATCCTTTTAGAGCAAAAAAAATCGAAAAGCCCCAACCATTCAAGGTTGGGGCTTTTTTATAAAGTTTTTTCATTAGAGAGCTATGATAATTTCTAAAACATAAAGTGATTCAAAAAGCTCTTCAATTCATTTTGAATGAAAAAATATTATTTCCCTGCTTGCCAAACTACCTCTCTCGTTTCCTCATCAATTAATAATAGAATACGAGTCGGGTTGGCGATAAAAACAAGTTTAGTTTCCTTTTGAGGATAATCATCCATCTCTACATATACTCCCTGAGAAAAATCAACATCATACTTATCCCCTTTTACAATATATTTTTTTGCCAAATAAGCAATAGGTAATAAAACTTCACTATCTGGACAAAACTCATCATGAACATCATATAAAGCTTCTTCTAGATAATCTCCATAATTAGTCAATAATTTATCTTCCATGTCATGAAGTTGCTCCTCTATATCGTCATAATTATCACTACTGTAGTCTAAAATACTTAGTTCATTCTTTTTAAGAATAATTTGCTGTAAATCTTTATCAAGTGCTTGTAAATCCATAATTTGGTATTGAAATAATTTATGCAAAACTTGTTATACAACACATAACATCCAAATAATATTCCTAATAATTACAATGTAATTAAAGGAATTTCATGAAATCAACACTAACTCTTATTTTTACAGCAAATAATTTCACTATTACATGAATAACAACCATATAATTGACAAAGCCAATCAATGGCTTTCTAGCAATATTACAAAAACTGAACAAGAGGAAATTAAGTCATTATTAAATTCAGATGATAAGACTCAACTTGAAGATGCATTCTATAAAAATTTAGAGTTTGGCACAGGAGGATTAAGAGGGATTATGGGTATAGGTTCGAATCGTATTAACAAGTACACGATCGGCATGGCAACTCAAGGTTTAGCTAATTATTTAAAAAAGTCATTCGTTAACCAAACTATAAAGGTAGCCATTGCACATGATAGTCGTAATAACAGTTCTGAATTTGCTAATTATTGTGCTTCAGTATTTACAGCTAACGGTATAGAAGTATATTTTTTTGAAAGTCTACGCCCTACTCCCGAATTATCATTTACTATTAGGCATTTTGGTTGTCAAAGTGGTGTAGTTATTACCGCATCTCATAATCCTAGAGAATATAACGGCTATAAAGTTTATTGGGATGATGGAGCGCAAATAACTCCTCCTCATGACACTAATATAATAAATGAAGTGAGTAATATTAATAGTATTGACAGTGTGAACTCAGATAAGGATGAATCAAAAATAGAGTTCATTGGAAAGGAAGTAGATGAAATCTATCTAAACGAAGTGAAAAAGCTCTCACTTTCTCCTAATGCGATCAATAATCAAAAAGATTTAAAAATTGTTTATTCATCAATACATGGGTCGGGTATTACACTTGTACCTCAATGCTTAGAAAATTTTGGGTTTAGAAATATTAATATTGTAGAAGAACAACAAGAACCTAATGGAGATTTCCCTACTGTTATATACCCAAACCCAGAGGAAGAAGAAGCAATGACACTTGCCTTAAAAAAGGCTCAAGAAATAGATGCTGATTTAGTAATGGCTACTGATCCTGATGCAGATCGTGTTGGTATTGCAGTTAAAAATTTGAATGATGAATTTGAGTTACTTAACGGAAATCAAACAGGAGCGTTAATTATTTATTATCTATTACGGAAATTAACAGAGAACGCTACATTACCAAAAGATGGATATATAGTAAAGACGATTGTAACTACTGAATTAATAGATGAAATTTGCAATCACTTTAGTGTAGATTGTTTTGATAGTCTTACAGGTTTTAAACATATAGCCACTATCATTAGAGGGTTGGAAGGAAAACAAACTTATATTGGTGGAGGTGAAGAAAGTTATGGATATATGTTAGGTGATTTTGTGAGAGATAAAGATGCTGTTTCAGCATGTGCAATAATTGCTGAAATGACAGCTTTTGCAAAAGATGAAGGTAAAAGTTTGTACGAGTTTATGATTGACATGTATAAACAATTTGGATTCTATCAGGAAAATTTAATTTCAATTACTAAAAAAGGGAAATCGGGTAGCGAAGAAATCGCAAAAATGATGAGCCAATTTAGAAATAATCCTCCTCTAGAAATTAATGGTAGTAAAGTCGTTAAACTTTATGATTATCAATCGGGATTAATGACGGATTTATTAAAAGATACTTCAGAAAAATTAGATTTTCCTACATCAAATGTTTTGCAATTTTTAACAGAAGACGGTTCTAAAATATCCGCTAGACCTTCTGGCACTGAGCCTAAAATAAAATTCTATTTCAGTGTAAAAGAAAACTTAAATAATGTTTCCGAGTATGATGAAACTAAGAAATTACTATTGAATAAAATTCAAAAAATTAAAACCGATCTAAAGCTTGTATAAGCTCTTAGAAATACGATGGACATTCAAGTCCTGTATGTAATCTTGCAATTTTAATTCGGTAATTGAGCATAATTTCATGCGATCCATTTGACACATATCTCAAATCAGAAAGTGTGGCGTCATATGCATAACCGATATGGAAATTTTCGTTGATTTTTAACTCAAACATCCAAATAAATCCTTCATTTAAACGATAAGTAGCTCCTAAGCCTACTGTTTCTTCAATAATTAAATTACCACTAAAATCAAAGGATAGTGGGGCTCCATCTTGAACACGAATTAGTGTAGAAGGAATAAATTTAAAATTAGGTGATAGAACATAAGTTGTGCCAGCAGTTAAATAATAATTTCTTACTGAACGGGCGGCACTAACAACTCCCTCAAAATTATTTATTGATTTACTGTCAAGGATATAAGGTACAGAAAACCCAGCATAAAAACCTCTGTAATTATAAAATAATCCTGCACCAAAATTTGGATTTATTTCGGAGATACTTTCAGTAGCAAATGGATCAGATAGATCATAAGGATCTGTACGAGAATAATCAGTATTTAAAAAATCTCCTCCTGCTTGAAGTCCCATAGAAATAGTACCTCCATTAATTAATGGCAGCTTATAAGAATAGGATAGATAAACACTGTTATCTTGATGAACTCCTATTTTATCACTTTCTAACTTTATCCCGATACCCATACGATTACCCCTAAAACCCGAATGCATAGTTCCTGTAAAAGTTTGTGGTGAACCATCTAAATTTACCCATTGATTACGATAGATAGCTGTACCACTTAACTGTACATGTACACCAGCATAGGCAGGATTAATTAGCATTTGATCGAACATGTATAATGAATTAATCGGCACTTGCTGTGCTAAACCATTAATAGTTAATCCTACTAATAAGAGAATTGCAAAATATGTTTTATAAAGCGATTTTATCATCTTACTAATTCAATATAGCCAGAAACTAATTTAGAACCATCTTTTTTATCAATTACATAGAAATAAGTACCATTAGGCAGCTGTGATCCAAGCATATACAACCCATTTTCTCCTTTTCCTGTAAATTTAACATTTTCATTATCATAACCATCTGCCTCATACACTAACGTTCCGTTTCTATTAAATATTTTAATATTATTATCTGGGAAGGTTGATATACAATCGACATGAAAATAACTATTAAGCGCATCACCATCATCAGAGAGGAGGTTAAATCCAGTAACTTCTGTTGGTATTGTTACTTCTCCATAAGAGACACAACCTTCAAACGTAGTTATTATTACTTCATATGTACCTGCAATAACATCATAAATTCCACTACCATATATTGAATCAGGTTGCATACTAATAGATGGATACTTGAATTCATCAGGAGGTGAAACTCCATCTGCATCTGCAGTCATGTACCACACCATTTTCGAAACCACTGCATTAAGTGTAGTATCTATCACTACTCCAGCATCAGTAGTATCTTCTTTATGATAAATCATGCTAATTTCAGCTGCTCCTGTTGGAAAATCACATTTTGATGGTGTTGTAAGGAAAACAAATTCAGGGTAAACCAAAGCATCTGTTACTTCAATTTCAGCTAATGGCGAGAAACAACCTGTAATAAAATCCTGAACACTTACACTATAAAATCCTGGGGTTAAGTTTCGCATTTTAGCACCAACATATAATGTATCATTCGTATTAGCACTAGCTGCATCTCCTGCAAACCAACTAAACAAATGATGAATCTGGCTAGGCTCTCCGTCCACTAGAACACTTGCCTCCACTATACCATTATTTGGCATAATACAGCTAGTGTTATTTGCTATGAGTGCAATATCTGGTACGGGAGGTGTAACTGATTCATCAAAAATTTCGATAGTTTCTACGACTGTACAGCTTGTATTATCTTGCGTTACACGAACTGTATAAAAACCATCTTCTAAACCTTGAGAAGGTCTATTTCCTACATAGAATGGTGTTCCTGTATCCGTTTGTCCCATAAACCATTCAAAAGTATAACCACCAACTACATGTATTACCTCAGTAGAACCATCTGAATTTTCTATTGTTATACTTGCAGCAGCCGAAAGTTGTGCATTTGGCTTGCCGTTTTCAGAATAACAATTTGTTAATGGATTTTCCAAAGTAATCAATAAGCCAGGACTAAATATTTCATTAGGAACATATACCTCTGCTGTTGTAAAACAACCAGTGTTGGCATCAGTCAACATAACTGTATAAAAGCCTTCATCCAAACCTGTAGCATTTTGTGTATTTGAAATTGCTGTAAGAGAATTATCTGGTAATACAGGTGTACCCTGATACCATGCATAAGAATATGTAAACGAACCATACAAAGCTAAATAGTCATTTAAATCATCGACAGAAACATTATCAAAATTTTCTATTGCTATTGAAGAAACGGTTCCATTTGGTGCATTACAATTAGTTAAAGAAGTAAATGATGTTGTAACCTTTGGTTGAAACAGATCAAAATCATCAGGTACTATATACAATTCACTAGAGATACATCCAGTGCTCGCATTTCTAACAATTACAGAGTAATCTCCTGCACTTAAGTTAGATATAGAGTCATTTAATAATATTGGTACATCAACTCCAAAAACAGGTTGTAAAGTATTGGCATACCAGTAAAATTCATAATCAGGAATTCCATCACTATCTCCATCAAAATCTCCATTTTCACCATTAGCTGTTGCAACTAATTCTCCTGCAGGTGTATTTGAACATGAAATTTGTTTTTTAGATTGATAAACATATAAATCAGGCTCTTCAACATTATCAGCAGGCACCTCAAATTCAACGGCCTCAGAGGTACAATTTGTAGCCCCTTCAACAAAAACTCTTACATAATAAATTCCTGCAGCCATACCACTAATAGTTCTTGTACCTACACCACTTTGAAATGGGTTAGTATTATTTGCTGCATCAGTAGCATTATCGAACCATCTATAATTATAACTGTCCAAAATTGCTATATCATCTAATCCGTCATTAACTCCTTCTACATCATCAGGATCAGTTAAATATTGATAGAAAGGAGAAGCTTCGCTTCCAATAGTTACTCCTGATACAGTAACAAAACCATTACCATCGCAAGTTGTAGGCTTAATTAACGTAAGGTCTACTACTTGAGGAGTAGAAAGTCCTGGTTCTAGTGTAACGTCAATACTTTGAGTAAGTGTACATCCTGTAACTGTATTGGTCATAGTAAGTACATATGTCCCATCAGGAACACTTGATAAAGTGTCTATATTATCAATACTTAATATATTGTCTTCTATTACAGATGCTGGTAATCCACCTGTGCCATTATAATCCCAAGCATAAGTGTATGTATCAACTGTATTATCAAATTCAATTCCTGTAGCAAAAATAGAACCATTGGGTTGTCCACCACCACAAATTGAATTAGGATAAAATTCAATTGATATGTTAGGATCTACTGTAGCATCTAACATATCTACTCTAATAGGAGGTGAATCACAACCCTCTCCAGGTAAACCAGCTCCACTGAGTAATGTTACTTTCAAGTAATATGTTCCAATGCCTAAACCTGTAAATGTACTTCTTCCATTTCCATCTCCATCATTTGGATCTGGATCAGCAATACCAGCATCACTAAAATCAGAGGTAGTATGCAATACAATATTAAGTTGAGAAACTAATACTCCTATTCCATTTATCTCAATGTCTCCATCACTAATAGTTAATTCTCCATTAGAAGGGCTACAATTTGTAGGATCTATAGGGGTTATAGTATATGTAGTTAATTGAGGAATTTGAGGGTCATCCTCAACAGTGATCGTGGCACTCGTAACACAATTAGTCGCCACATTGGTAGCCTCTACTGTATATACCCCTGGGGTTACTAACTCGCCTACGGGTACTGTATATGGACTCGTTTGAGTC
>JAOUKH010000087.1 GCA_029882685.1 Cyclobacteriaceae bacterium | reverse complement strand
TCCTGAATGTGATGCTATTGCACTAAAAATATTATCAGATGCTCCAAAATGGAATCCAGGAAAGCAAAATGGGAAAGCTGTTAAACAAAAAATAGTGCTGCCTATTTCCTTTCAGCTTATATAAGCTATTTATGAAGCATATTGAATCTTACCATAAATATAATTCCCGACACGCTCTATGTAAAAGTTCAAAAAGAGTCTTTTAAACAAAAACGGATGACATAGTAGTATCAAGTCTAATTTGCTTAATCAATATTTAGCTATTATTTTTGATATAAACAGGTTCAAGCATACTATATGGGTAAGATTCGATCATCATTAAATATTACTTCTTTTTCTGTACTTCTTATTATTTGCGGTGTTCTATGTATTATAATTTTTTCTATTGATATCATGCTACCACGTGGGATAGCTGGTGGGGTTCCATACGTTATCGTAGTACTAATATCTATACGACTAAAAAATAGTAAAGCTATTTTATATATCACCATAATTTGTACATTATTAACCATAGGAGGGTATTATTTCTCCCCAGTTGAAGGTAAATTATGGAAGGTTATCATTAATCGTTTATTAGCTGTACTTGTAATTTGGTCTTCTGCTTTCCTTTCCATCAAAATAGACGATGCCCATAAGGAAATTAAAGTTTTAGAAGGTTTATTACCCATATGCGCTACCTGTAAAAAAATTAAAGATGAAAAAGGTAATTGGAGCCAAATTGAACATTACGTAAACGATCACTCAGATGTACAATTCAGTCATGGAATGTGTCCTAGCTGCCTTAATAAGCTATACCCTGACCAAGATCATGAAAATATCTCTAAGTCAAATAATTAGATAAATAGCAAAAGTAGTTACATACAAAAAAACTACACACCAAATTAATGATATACGTTAATGGTATAAAGTGAAACTAAATTCATGAAAAAGCTATTCACATTAATTCTACTATTTTGTGCTCAATTTATTCTCGCTCAATCTAATTTTGAGCTAAAACTAAGTGATGCAGCATTATCACTCACTGATCAACATGTAATCTATGACCCTAGCTATTTTAGCATTCCATACCCCAATGGTGATGTACCTGCTGATAAAGGTGTTTGCACGGATGTAATAATTCGTGCCTATCGTAAAATGGATATTGATTTACAAAAAGAAGTACATGAAGATATGCGAGATAATTTCGACTTTTATCCAAAAAATTGGGGGCTATCAAAACCTGACAAAAATATTGACCATAGAAGAGTACCTAACTTAATGACCTACTTTTCAAGATTTGGTAAGGTTAAACCCATTACAAATAATGCTACATACTATGTTCCTGGAGATATAGTCTGTTGGAATTTAGGTGATGGAATTACTCACATTGGATTGGTAGTGAACAAGAAATCATTGGACAATCAAAGGTACATGATTGTTCATAATATTGGTAGTGGGCAAGTACTCGCTGACTGTCTGTTTGATTACAAAATCATTGGACATTATTCTTTTATAAGATAATTCATCTTTAGATGAAGGCATAAAAAAAGGAGATCATAACTGACCTCCCCTTTTTACTGAATAATATTCAGACTACTCTTTCACCTCTCCTAAAGCATCAAGTCTAGCTTGTATTTCTTCAGCCTTGTCCATATTTTTTGTTTGTACAAAAATATACTTCAATGTTTCTAGAGCTGTTCTATCATTTGGATCTGACTCTAATACTTTTTCCCAATGAGGTTGAGCTTCCTTCAATCTTAAATCAATAGTTTTTTGTAGTTCATCTGCTTTTTTCTGATCTGCACGAGAAATACCTAATGCATTTTTTTCCTTTATATATTCTACAGCTTCATTATAGACCATTACAGCTAAATTAAATCTTGAATTAAAGAAAGTAGGATCTGCTTGTAATGAATTCTCATAAGCTTTCCTTGCATTATCAAGCTCTCCAAGTTGATCGTACATTATAGCTAGAGAAAAGTATAATTGAGGATTTTCAGGCTCTTTTTCTATAGCTGATATTAAACCATTTTTAGCTTCATCAATTTTATCAAGCTGAATAAGTACGTCTATTTTTTGTTTTGGGAAAGTAGTATTCTTTGGATATTTTTCCATAGCAGTCTCTATCATTGCCAAAGCACCTTCTTTATCTTCTTTTACTGTACCAGTAATATATATTATTGAAGCATATACATCTTCACCTGTACCACCCAATTCAATATATTTATTAAAATACTTTAATGCTTCATCATACATTTTACCAGATTGAGATGCTAACCCACCATATAAATAAGCAGTTGTATCTTGAGGTTTGACAATAGTACATTTAGCAAAATTCTTTACAGCATCTTCTGCTTCCTTATTTTGAAAATACTTAACTCCCTCATTTAAATAAACACCCCATAGTCCATCAATTTGTTGAGGTTTTAATACAGGTAACCCATATGAGTCTGTAATAAAGTATTCAGAAGATCCTTTATGTAGTTCATCTGCTTTGTTAAAAGACTCCATAGCTACTTCTAATGCATTTTCAGCTAAACTACCTTGAGTTGATGATGTATCAATTGCTGCATATATTAACCCTCTGTAGTACCATGTTTTACCATTTGTACTCGTCTTCTCAAACTCAGCAGCTCTATCAATTTCAGACTTAGCTGCTGCTAAATCGCCTCCTTGAAATGACTTCAACGCTTTATTTATACTAGGCTTTTTTTCTTTCTGAGCAAACACCGCTGACGATATCAATACTATCGCAGCCATAATTAATGTCGACTTTTTCATAATCATATAATTCAAATGGTTAAATTTATTCTTCTTTATTATTATTTTCTTCATTGTTAGCAGTTTCATCACCTTCCTCTTCATCTATATCGATATTTTCTATTTTCGCTACAGATGAAATCTCATCATTATCATTTAATTTAATCAATCTCACACCTTGTGTGGCTCTTCCCATTACTCTCAATTTCTCAACAGCCATACGAATCGTTATTCCCGATTTGTTAATAATCATTAGATCATCGGTATCTATAACTTCTTTTATCGCAACAAGCTTGCCAGTTTTATCTGTTATATTAATAGTTTTAACACCTTTTCCGCCCCTTTTAGTAATTCGATAATCTTCTATAGCTGATCGTTTCCCATACCCTTTTTCCGAGACAACTAATAAATTTGAATCATCACGAGAAACACAAACCATTCCAATTACTCTATCCTTTTTTTCTAAAGTTACTCCTCTAACACCCCCTGCTGTTCTACCCATAGAACGTACATCAGACTCATTAAAATGTACTACCTTACCACCATTTTTAGCTATAATAATATGATTACTGCCATTAGTAAGACTAACATCCAACAAACGATCACCCTCACGTATTGTAATGGCATTAATACCATTTTGTCGAGGACGAGAGTAAGCTTCTAGTGTAGTTTTCTTTATTGTACCATTTTCAGTACACATCACGATGAAGTTATTATTAATATAATCTTCATCATTTAAATTTTTCACATTAATAACCGCTCTTACCTTATCACCTGGCTCAATGTTTATCAAGTTCTGAATTGCTCTACCTTTAGTGGCTTTACCGCCTTCAGGAATAGCATATACCTTTATCCAGAATACTTTACCAAATTCAGTAAAAATTAACAAGTAATTATGAGTGGTAGCAACAAACAAATGCTCCGTAAAATCTTTATCCTTTGAAGTGGCTCCTTTCGAGCCTACTCCTCCTCTACCTTGTGTTCTATATTCTGTTAATGCTGTTCGTTTCATATATCCCTCATGAGAAATAGTAATTACCATTTCTTCATCTGGAATCATGTCTTCAACTGTAAAATCTTCAGCAGCATGAATTATATCTGTTCTACGCTCATCTCCATACCTATCTCTTATCTCTATAAGCTCATCCTTAATAATTTGCATACGTAAACTCTCATTACTCAAAATTTCATTTAAGTGAGCAATAAGTTTTTTGATTTCTTCGTATTCATTGATGATTTTATCACGTTCAAGACCAGTAAGACGTTGCAAACGCATTTCTAAAATAGCTTTTGCCTGAATTTCTGAAAGTTTAAAATTCTCCATTAAGCCAGTTTTGGCTATTTCAGGATCTCTAGAGCTACGGATAAGTTTTATAACTTCATCCAAGTTATCTAAGGCTATTAAATAGCCTTCTAAAATATGTGCTCTTTTTTCAGCTTCGTCAAGTTCGTACTGTGTCCTACGCACTACAACTTCATGTCTGTGTTCTACATAATACTTAATCATGTCCTTCAGATTAAGTGTTTGTGGACGACCTTTTACAAGTGCAATATTATTTATACCAAACGAAGATTGTAATTGGGTATATTTATATAGATTATTAAGAACAATATTAGGAATAGCATCTTTTTTTATATCATAGACAATACGCATTCCATTTCTATCTGACTCATCTCGTATATCAGAAATTCCTTCGATTTTTTTATCATTAATAAGTCCAGCTGTTCTTTCAATCATATTGGCCTTATTCACCATAAAAGGAATTTCAGAAACAATTATTTGCTCTTTACCCGTTTTGGTAGTGTCAAAATCAGCCTTAGCTCTCATTACAACTCTCCCTCTACCTGTTTCAAAACCTGATTTCACACCCTGATAACCATATATTGTAGCACCAGTAGGAAAATCAGGTGCCGTTATATGTTTCATCAGTTCTTCTATAGTAATGTCATTATTATCAATATAGGCACAAGTACCATTCACAACCTCTGTTAAATTATGAGGAGCCATATTGGTAGCCATACCAACAGCAATACCAGAAGCACCATTAAGTAAAAGGTTAGGTAACTTTGCAGGAAGAACTGTTGGTTCTTTTAATGAATCATCAAAGTTGGGTTGGAAGTCAACTGTATTTTTATTTATGTCAGATAACATTTCCTCTGCAATACGTTGCAAACGTGCTTCTGTATAACGCATTGCAGCTGGTGAATCACCATCTACAGAACCAAAGTTACCTTGTCCATCGACCATCATATAACGCAATGACCAAGGTTGTGCCATACGCACCATTGAGTCGTAAACAGCTGTATCACCGTGAGGGTGATATTTACCTAGTACTTCACCTACAATACGTGCTGATTTCTTGTGTGCTTTGTTATAATGCACACCCAAATCCAACATTCCATATAGGATTCTTCGGTGAACAGGTTTTAACCCATCTCTTACATCGGGTAGGGCTCTAGAAATAATTACCGACATAGAATAGTCGATATATGCGCCTCTCATTTCATCCTCAATATTGATAGGGATGATGTTCTCGTTAGCTCCTTCTGCCATATATAATTAGTACAGTATTTCCTAAAAAATTCAGGGCGCAATTTAAATAAAAAATATGCAATTCTACACTATATTCAGACTATTTTGAAGGGTTTCAATAGGGGTTTAATTTCTTCTTTTCTCGCCACTTATATTTGAAGAGTTTAGGATAGTTTTCTCCATAATTAGGATTCTGTTTTTTATAGAACGGATGTGACCTGCTTCGCCACTCTTTTCCGCCTCCATGAGTGTGATTTATTTGCGTTTCACAATTTTTTATTTTGCATTTTCTTAATTCAGGTAAATTCAATTTTACACCTACGTTCAAGAATAATGAAGGCATTTTATGATTAACAGACAGGGAAGATTCAGGCAATGATGTCTGAAAACTTTTATACTCCAATGAAGGCCTTGCAAAAGCTGTAAAATATTCCGAAAATTCTTTTTCAAAAGACACCCCTAAATTGAAATATATTCCTTTAGGATCTACAAACTGACTACCCAAATTATATAAACCAATTTCAGCATCTACAATTGCAGAATATGAATAATAACTCCATACTCTTCCTCCAAAATATGCAAAATAACGTTTAAACCTCTCTTTTTGAATCACGGGTTGAAATGATGATAAATTGATCGCATTTGTCTTGGGGTTAAATTCTTTCACCTTATGGTATTCCCATGACATTCCTCCACCAATTCTATATCTAAGAAATTCGACATGAAGTGTAAGTGTTATTGGTATTCCTCTTGAAGTGGATTTATATATAATTCGTGTACTATCTGTACTGGTGATATAGTCATTAACATCAACTGGTAATTGACTTATACTTTCTACCTGATTAAACCAATTGGTATAAGCAGTAGTTATCGTATTACTTGAAATATTAGAAGAAGTATTAAAAATATAGGGTACGCTATCAGGTTTTTGAATAATAGCTGCATTTTCAAACTCATGTTTATAATAAGTATATCCATAGCCAGAAGATGCTCTAAAAGAAAGTTTATTTATCAGATGACGGATATTATACGCTCCTTTAGGTTTATTGTAAAATCGATCAATAATAAATTGATCCTCATGCTTCTGAGCTCCTGACTTTAGTGGAATCAAAAGAAAAAGCACTTGTACAAGACAAGTACCTACAAATAAATTAATATAATATTGAGTCTTTACCATATATAGGATAGACTGATAAATAACTTATCTAATTACTTTTGGTGAAATGTTTTACAAAAAGATTTAAAAAAATGAAACTCTGATAATTCCAATTTTGAACCAATATCTTTAATTTTATCATATTCAACTTTTGAAATACTCCTTTTATCAACGATATCACTTTCATCGTGCAAGAAAAATGAGACTAAGTATCTCACTAATATATAGGGCATATAAAATAATTCACGGGAAAATGAATGGACAGACTCTTCTTCAAAATTACTATCTATTTCCATAATATCTTTTCTTTCAAAAGTATTGTTCATGCTTATCTTAATTACTTCAAAGAAATAAGGTTCCCATTTTTCATAATCTTTAATAAGATATTTCAAAGCATGAGCGACAGGGTCAATTTTAAGAAAATAACCTCCTTTTGACATTTTTCGAGCCATTTTATTTAAAGCTAGTTCTTCAAACAAACTAATACTCCCGTTTGCTAATGCTATTCCTACTGTAGGTGTCATCATGATAAGTGACAAAAAATCATGGTCACTCAATTCTAAAAATTCTACTTGATTATTTTTAAATTCATTTTTTGCAGCTATTACTGCCTCGGTTACTTCAGGGATTTCCAAAATGGTAGCAATTTCACTTTCTGTAAACATATTGGCTAATTTAGTTTGTATAAATATAGTTATTTCCTTTATTCAAAAAAACATCTAGTGCTTCTCCCTAATTAACAACTAAATTTTTACGGTAAATTTTAAATTCAAAAACCTTGCCGATAATGAATTTGGAACAGCATATTCCTGACCAATAACATCTTCTACCCAAGTATAGGATATGGTATTATCAGTTCCTAGCATATTTAATACCTCTGCACTTATCAATAAACTATTTTTGTTATTATTCCCAAAATATAATTCCTTAATGAAACCAACATCTACTCTTCGATAAATATCACCATTATAAATATTTCGATTGTTAGCTTCTCCTGGTGGACCAAAAGGCAGCCCAGTTCCTACAAGGAAACTCAGATTAACTCGCCAACTAGGGTCATTGGGTAATTGATCCTGAAAATACACTCCTAAATTTAAACGCTGATCTGATGGGCGTCTAATCATAGCTTTATTATCTCCTTTAACATTTTCTTTTGTTGATAACACTCCTAAACTGAACCAAGAGACTGTGCCTGGAATAAACTCACCACTAAAGCGAACATCTAATCCTGTAGCGTAACCAGTAGCTTTGGTATCTGCATAATAACGAATCCTTACATTATCAACATCATAGGGTACAATGTTGATGTAGTCCTTATAATATCCTTCAGCTGTTAATTTAAAACCTCTATCCCACAACAACATATTTTGATCTATTCCTAAAATATAGTGTATTGAGATTTGGGCATCAATTTGCTGATGCAATTGACCACTCATGTCTCGCATTTCTCTATAAAATGCTGGTTGTTGATATACTCCAACTCCTGCTCTTAATACTACATCTTTTTTAATTCCATCAGGTTCAAATCCTATTTGAATTCTAGGGCTAATGAGTAATTTTTCATTTCTGTCAGTATAATAAAACCTCACGCCTTCAGTAAGCCATAGTTTTGAAGAGAAATTAGTAGTATTTTGAACATATGCTGTCATACTTTCAAAACGTATAACATTTTGCTCATTCAGGTTATTTAAGTCAATAATAAAATCTGTCGAATCTCTAAAAGTATATTCTTCCAACGCATCATCAACTAACTGTAACCCATACCCTACTCCAAACTCTAATTGATTATTATCATTTAACTTAATTTCATTTCTAGATTCTATGTTTAGAATTTTTAAATCAAGTTTATTTCTAGAATGTTGATAATTTGATCCAATTCCTCTAGTAACTACACATTCGTTAAAAGAATTTGATCCTGGACGATTGTCCACATCACATAAACGATACGCTCCTTCAACATCTCTGTATTCTTTTTCTGCACTATTAACTCCAGATACAATTAAATGAGAGGTAACTTTACTATTCCACACATGTGAAAATTTTATTCCACCCTGATACGTGTCATATTGCAAATACTCATTTCCGATAAGTGCAACATACAACCTCATTGACTGATTAAAAGTACCAAATTCTGTTTCTTTACCTTGAGGAATAACTTGATACCTATTTCTGGAATACCCAAAAAGCAATCCCAATTTTGTTTTTGATATATTAGTCTTAGATCCTAGGTTAAAATTTATATACGATTGAACATCTGTAAATCTAGGGCGGTATTCTCCTTTAGTCTCTAAAGAATTGAGCAAATACTCCGATCTCTTATGTCTTACTCCAAAAATATAGTTAATACGGTCATTTTCTGAGGAATTCTCAAAATGTACATCTGCACCCAATAAACTAGCAGTAACAGATCCAGACAATTCGTTTGGTTGCTTATATTCCACATTCAATGAAGATGATAATTTATCCCCATATTTGGACTGCCATCCCCCTGCTGAAAATGATATATTACTAACCAATTTAGAATTAATAAAACTAAGACCTTCCTGACGTCCTGCCGAAACTAATTGAGGTCTATAAACAGGTATATCATTAACATACACTAAGTTCTCGTCAAAATTACCCCCCCTTACTGAATAGGTCGATGATAATTCGTTGTTACTAACTACTCCGGGCAATGTGGACAGTACTTTAGTAAAATCATTAAATGGACTTGGTAATACTTCTATAGATTTAGGCTCCAAAGTTGTAACCCCAGCTTGTTCTCTATTTTTTTCTAAAACCCCAGTTATATCTACTGAGTTTAACATCTGCGATCTTTTTTCTAAAACAATAGAAAGTGATTTCTCAAACTCAGAAAGTTTTATTTCTATTTCAAATGGATGGTAGGAAATATGATGAAATAGAAGGATAACATTATTGTTGTTTACATCTAGTTCAAATTCACCTTTAAAATTAGTAACTGCACCCTTTTCAGTATTCTTAATAATAACACTTACATCAGCAATAGGAACTTGCCTATTATCTGTAACTATTCCAGTTACCTTCGATTGAGCATTAATTTTATAAATAAACCCTAGAATAACACACAATAGAAACAGCCCTCGCATAATAATATACTAAAATAACTAAACGCTTTTTAGCATTTGAATAGTATCTGTAGGGTTAGAAGAATTAAACACAAAGCTACCAGCTACCAATGCATCAGCACCTGCATCAAGTAAAGGGCGTGCATTTTCTGCATTTACTCCGCCATCAATTTCTATTAGTGTACTAGCATTATTTTTCAGAATTATCTCTTTTAATTTTGAGACTTTAGCATAGGTATTTTCAATAAATTTTTGTCCTCCAAATCCTGGATTAACAGACATCACACACACTAGGTCAATTTCATTAATGGTATCTTCTAACAACGAAACATTAGTATGAGGGTTAATAGCTACTCCTGCTTTACAGTCTAATGACTTTATTTGTTGGAGGTTACGGTGCAAATGTTTACATGCTTCATAATGTACTGAAATATACTCAGCTCCTGCTTTTTTAAATTGTTCAACATAATTTTCAGGATTTTCAATCATTAAGTGCACATCAAGGGGCTTTGATGCATGTTTATTTATAGCCTTAGTAACTGGAATACCAAATGAAATATTGGGAACAAAAACACCATCCATAATATCTATATGAATCCAGTCAGCATTACTATTATTAAGCATTTCTACATCTCTTTGTAGATTGGCAAAGTCGGCAGCTAAAATTGAAGGTGAAATGATTGGCATAGAAATGAATTAATTAGAAACACAAAGATGTCAATATTTATGTAAAGAATGAAGTAATCACTCTGGTAGTTAGTAATATATACTATTCAATTATTAAACTCATCTGTTCTACACTATTTTCATCACTTATTCTTACAAAATACAGTCCTTCATGAATATTAGATACATCAATAGTTAGGTGATCTGAATTCGAAATAGCTTGTTTAATAATTTTCTGACCATGAATATTAACTATTTCAATAGATGCATTCAGCAACCTCTCTTTCAACATGACGTTGACAAATCTACCATTTACAGGGTTTGGATAAATTATTAGTTTGTCTCTATTTCCAGAATCAATTCCTACTAAAACACCTTCCCTAATATTGCTTGCACGAATATAACTAGGTATACCATATCCGTAATCATTATTAGGAGTATCATAATTATTACCGCTTTCAAGTATTATTTTTTTTAATTCAATATTCGTCAATTCTGGGTATTTCTGCCATAATCCTGCTGCTAATCCTGTTATCAAGGGAGCCGAGTACGATGTGCCATTTCCTGTAGTAATTACACTGGCACTGTTTATATAGGTAGTCCCTCCACCTACCGCCATCACATCAGGTTTAATTCTGCCATCTGCTGTTGGTCCTAACGAACTAAAGTCGGCTTTTAATAAATCATTATCCCACACAGCTCCAACTGCTAATACATTATTAGCATCAGCTGGAAAAGTTATTCTATTCCAAAAACTATCTTTCCCTTGATTACCAGCACTGGTAATAATTAACATCCCTTTTGAGAATGCCAACTCTACAGCTTGAGAAATAATAGCAGTACTTCCATCCAGATTATCAATAATATAGTCCATGGAACTATCGTCAAAATGGTAATACCCCAATGAAGTAGAAATAATATCAACCCCTGCACTATCCGCTTTTTCTGCTGCAATTAACCAATTATATTCTTCAACCCTATATTCTGAACTTACATCTTCGGTTACATATAAATCAAAATTAGCACCATACCCTCCACCTATATAACTACCTTCTACAAAAGCACCAAAAATTGAAAAAACGTTTGCACCATGAGTTGTGTAATCATAAACATAAGTTGATTTTCTTACCATATCGAAAGTCATAAGAATCCGATTTTCGTCAAAAGCATGCTTTAAATAAACATTGTTATCAATTCCTGAAAATCCTCCATCAAGTACAGCTATTCTTATACCAGTACCAATAAAACCATCAGCATGCATTTTAGGAACATGTAATACCTCATTCTGATTAAAAATCAATTCGGTTCTTCCATTAGAGTTATCTAATTTTTCTCCACTCTCTACTCGCCCGTTAGAAATTGGTTTTGTTCCAGGAGCTATATATTCATAACTATTAACATAAGGCAAATTCAAAGATTCTAATTGAGTAAGTGTTGCCTCAACCAATGCGGCATTCATCCATTTAGAAGTATATAGTATCGAAATACCTAAAGCATTGAGCTCTGCTACGTAAGAAGGGTTTACAGGTAAATCTTCAATACTTATTGTTGCTCTATTATTTCTATCAATAGCTTTTTGTGAAAGAAATTCTAACGGTCGATCAATTGAATAAGGAGAGTTTGTTTTATCAGTAAAAAAAACCATATACCGATTAGTTTGTGACAACACTACGTGTTGCACACATACAAACAACAATAACAATACAGCTCTATTCATTACCATAGGCAATAATAGTTTGTTTGTAAACAATACCCTCATTTATTATTTGTTGACCGAAACAATCAAAATCAGAACAATACGCAATTTGTTGTACTTCATTATAAATCAACCCCACATCTTTAGCAAAAACTTCAACCCTATAGTCTGTTTCTACTAGCAAATCTAGGTTTTCATGCTGAATAACGGTTACAGTTTCTGGAAAAGTAATCGTATCAATAGTATAACTTAAATTGACATTCCTCATTTCATACATATCCTCATCAATAGTGTTATAGGTATTTCCATCCCACGTTTTTCCTTCTTTAATAGGAAATATCAATTTAGCATGATTCACATTACCTTGCTGTAAAACTAACTTATTATCCAAAATATTAGCTGACCAAACGGCATCAATTTGCCATTGTTCATTCTCAGAGATACGTATAAACTTATTAATGACATATGTAGTATATCCGTTTACCTCAAATGAATCTGATATAACTGTTTTAACTTGAAATTGACTTGTGGTTTCTCCAAATAAATCATAAAGTGTCTGATCCACATTATATTCAATAAAACGTCCTACTTCTAAAGGGAAATAATCCAACCCAAGATATATCTCTTTATTTGGAGAAATACTTTCTGAATTACATCCAGACAGAAAGGATATCAAAATTGCTATATATACTATTTTATGGTTCATAAATACAAAAAAAGAACGTCCAAGCCGTTCTCTTTATTATTACTAATTATTAATATTCAAAGTATCAGTTGAGTAACCAGTTTACTCTGGTTTTAGTATCTATTAATGTTTGTCCATTTTTAATATTTTCAGCTACTGCGCTTACCAATTCATCTACATTCTTATCCTTATACCCAAACTTTTTAGCAAAAATACCACATAACTTGATTTCTTCTTTATCAATGTATTGATCAACTACCATCATATGTACTAAATCGTAAAGCTGTTCGAACTTTAATTTTTCATCTTTAGGAGCTTCGAAATGTACACCTTCCATGTTACCCTGAATTTCCTTTAATTGTTTTTCAGAAATTCGGTGACGCTTTGAAATTTGTTTCAATAGATCAAACTCTGTGTCGTCAAAGTGACCATCTACCATAGCCATTTCAATTAAATTTTTCATATGACTTTTGGCTCCAACTTTCCCTTCCTTAAACAGGTTTAAAAAATTTGAGAAATCCATATATATTTGATTTAAAATTCAGCAAGTAATTCATAATCAATACTTCATAAATTTACCAAAAAACTAATTATTATTAAAGGAGGAATGTAATTATTATGATAAGCAATAAAAATCTACAATATCAACCCTCTATTTAAACTGTTTTCAAAAGTTTAGTACTAATTATTGATACATATAAATAGCAAAAACATTTACATTTGATCTCTCAATCAATAGATTGTTCCTATTTTTATTTCAGCTATCATCTATTTGCAACATGGAATTAAAAACATTTGTTAAAATCAATAGTGTAACTAACTTAAGTGATGCACGATACTGTGCAGGTATGGGCGTAAACCAGATAGGTTTTTGTTTAAATTCTAAAGACAAAAATTATATTACTCCAGAAACATTAAAGGAAATAACTGGATGGATTTCTGGTATTGAAATAGTGAGTGAAATAGATAGTAGTTATACGGGAAGTTTATTAACAAAAGTTATTGAAACCAGTTCATTAGAAAATATCGAACACAATAGCAAAGTAAAGTTAATCATCCGAATGTCACTTGATGAAGCTGAAGTTAATCTCAAGCAAATAAATCAATTGCCAAATTTGGATTACGTGTTACTTGTAAGTAACAATGTAAATGATGACTTACAAATTGACCGAATCAATCAACTATCCAATCAAGTGCCTATAGTGTTAGGTTATGGATTCAATTCAAAGAACATAAATCACCTCCTCGAAAAATTAGATATTAAAGGTATAGCTTTAACTGGGTCTGATGAGATTCGTCCTGGATTTAAAGATTATGATCAATTAGCAGACGTATTAGAAGCCATTGAAATAGATTAATAAACAAGCTATACCATAATTAATTTTATAGACACAGTTTATAAAAGGAGGTTATATACTTCTCTGAATAATAAAGAATATGTTAATAGATGTATCCTCTGTATAATCATAACTTGTTTGTGAGACACAAAAACAAGAGCTTTAGATTTAGATATCACATCACGCTATAGTTG
>JAOUKH010000086.1 GCA_029882685.1 Cyclobacteriaceae bacterium | reverse complement strand
TTTGTTATCAGGTTATAAAAATCCAAAAGTGTAGCACATCATCCATGGTTGGTTTGATGACTATTGGTTATATATGTTTTATAATTTCAAAAAAATTAAATTCTTTTATACTAATTCAAATTCACTCTGTTCTAAACCAAATACTCAAATAAGTGTGGTTTATCATTAAGATATTCACCGTAAAAATTAAATTCCTTCATTTTTTTTATCAATGGAGCAAAGTCTTTTTTGTTTTTTAGTTCAATACCTACTACTGCTGGGCCATTTTCTTTGTTTGTTTTTTTAGAAAATTCAAAATGAACGATATCATCTGTTGGCCCAAGTACATTCAATAAAAATTCTCTCAATGCTCCTGCTCGCTGAGGAAAGTTCACGATGAAGTAATGTTTAAGTTGTTCGTATAGTAAAGATCGCTCTTTAATTTCCTGCATCCTTGAAATATCATTGTTACTTCCAGACACAACACAAACTACATTTTTATTTTTTATTTTGTCCTTTAATTGATCAAGAGCTGCTAAGGTAAGTGCTCCTGCTGGTTCTACAACTATTGCATCTTTATTGTAGAGTTCTAGTATGGTAGAGCATACTTTTCCTTCATGCACAGAAATCACATCATCAAGTAGGTTTTTACAAATGTCATAAGTAAGGTCGCCAACTCGCTGTACTGCTGCTCCATCTACAAATTTATCAATGTCATTAAGTGTTGTGTTGTATCCGTTTTTTAATGAAGCATTTAGTGCTGCTGCTCCCAAGGGTTCCACGCCAATAATTTTTGTTTTTGGACTTAACTCTTTAAACACAGATGATACTCCAGAAGCCAAACCACCTCCACCAACGGGTACAATCAAATAATCAATTTCAAAATCAGCATCTTCTAGTATTTCAATGCCAACCGTAGCTTGCCCTTCAATAACTTTTTCATCATCAAAAGGATGAATAAAAGCTAAATTATGTTCCTTTTGACACGTTAGAGCTGCTTGATAGGAATCATCATAGGTATCCCCTATTAATTTGACTTCTACCCACTCTTCCCCGAACATTTTCACCTGATTAATTTTTTGTTTGGGTGTAGTAGTAGGCATAAAAATAGTGCCCTTTACCTTAAGTTTACTACATGAATAAGCTACACCTTGCGCATGATTACCAGCACTGGCACATACAATTCCATTTTTAAGTTCTTCCTGTGTTAAGCTTTTTAGCTTGTTGTATGCCCCTCTTATTTTATAAGATCTTACTACCTGTAAATCTTCTCTTTTGAGGTAAACCAAACATTCATGTTTTCCTGATGTATTAATATTTTGAACTAAAGGGGTATGTACAACAACATCCTTTAATACACTGTATGCCTTTCTTATTTCTTTCAAATTTATATTAGCACTCACATTCATACTTCTGTTTTTTTAGATATTAATAATTCAGGATTTTCAAGTGTTGAAGTACAATAGGTAGTGATTGCTTCGGATATATTTTTGAAAATATAATGCAACATTTCATCATCTTCTTCTAGTAGGGTAATTCTAAAACCCATTAAGTCGGATTGAAAGGATGAAAGAGGGGTAACACAAATCCCAGTACTAGCCAATAAGCTATAAGCAAAATGTTTATCTAGAGCGATGTCAGTACTGATCCATTGCATTAGGATTTGCTGAACTTTTGGATTATCAATAGGCAAATGTTGCCCCTTTTTAAGTGCATTGTTTTTGAACACCAGAGTATTGTAAAATGCTCCATTTGTTTTATTGAAATAAATAAAAGGGTTTTCAGAAAAATAAGATTCAATTATAGTACTTCTATCGGCTATGCTGTTATTTCGAAATTTGATATAATCTTTATATTTTGGATGTCCCATGATTATAGGGATAGATTTTTGAGGCAAGGTAGTGGAACAAACTTCTACCATTTTAGCATTTTCCAATGTGATACAATATTCACTGAATTGGTCGTCCTTATTCCTGTTATAAAATTCCATCCATCCACATCTACTTCCAGGCCAAGGTAATTCCTTTGAGATGCCTTTTAATGCTATTCCTGGAGTGTTTCCAATAACTTCTGATAGTCTGAACGTAGTTGCTTCATTATAAATTATGTTCCCATAAATTTCATCACTTATGATAAATAGGTCGAATTTTTGGGCAATCTCTACTATTCTCTCCATGTACTCTTTAGGATACACCATACCAGTAGGATTGTCGGGGTTGATAATAAGTATACCGACTATACTTGGGTTGTACTTCACCTTTAAGTAGAGATCTTCCAAATCTGGATACCAATTGTTCTCTGGGTCTAGTGAATATGTAAGTGGCTCCTTATTGGAATGAGCCGCCTCCAAAGATGAGTGGGTGGAGTAAGCAGGAGAAGGACCAATTATTCTCGAAAATGGATTTAGAAATTGATAAATTTTACCAATAGCATCACCTAACCCATTAAAGAAAAGTATATCTTCTTCGGATAGTTTTGCTCCACCATAACTATTGTTGAGCTCAGCTAAAAAAGCTCTAGTTTCTGGTTCTCCTTTAGAATGTGAATAGCCATAACTTTTATTTTCTTGTGCTAAATCTGCCACTATGTCTTTTAACCAAGAAGGGATTTGGCAATTCTTTACAATCGGGTCACCAATGTTTTCCCAATAAATTGTCTTTCCAATTTTTTGTAACTGAGTAGCCTTTTTCACTATATCACGTATTTCATAATCGATCTTATGAGCTCCATCAGTTAGTAATTGTTGACGCATATTGAGAATAAATAATAAGTGGATATTTTGTAGCTGTGTTCCAATATCATTAGGAACATATTGCTGACCTATTTAAAACATGACTAATAAGCAAGGTTTATTATGATTTGCAATGATCTTCCTTCTATCTAGTGATGGAATCAGAACCTCTAATTTTATCATTTATGTTGTTGTTAATTTAAGGTATATGACCCTAGTTTAGCTTTAAAAAAGAGACCATATGTTCTAGTGGTTTGGTAACCGAAACACGTCCCGATCTCACAAACTCCATTATTCCATAAGGCTCTAATTTTTTTAATAAGTCATTGGTTTCTTCTTTATGACCTGTTTTTTCAATGATGATAAAATCGTTTTCTATAGCCAATATTCGAGCGTGATTATCACGAATAAGTGATTCAACTTTGATCCCATTAACAATAGTGTTGGAATGCACTTTATACAATGCTATTTCCTGAAATACAGTATCTTCATCTATGTGATAAAACGCTCGTACTACCTCAATCTGTTTTTCAATTTGCTTCACTAACTTAATCACTGTTTCTTCTGAAACTTTAACCACTATAGTAAAACGATGAATACCAGCAATTTCAGATTCAGAAGTATTGAGACTTTCAATATTTAAACGTCTTTTTGTGAAAATGATGGTGATCCTGTTTAGAAGACCAACATGGTTTTCAGTAAAAATTGAAATAGTATATGTTTTAATTTCTCCCATATTAATTTTGTATTACTCAAGTCTCACTTCACTTACTGATGCTCCTGTGGCAACCATAGGAAAAACATTGCCTTCTTTACCTACCCTAACTTCAAGAAGGTAACTACCATTATGAGTTAACATCTTCTTCAAAGCATCATTTAATCCTTCTCTTTCTGTTATTTTTTTTGCTTCAATACCATACCCTTTGGCAATGGCAATAAAGTCTGGATTCTGCATTTCCGTATGGGCGTATCTCTTTTCAAAGAAGAGTTCTTGCCACTGTCGTACCATTCCTAAAAATTCATTATTTAGAATAATGATTTTGATATCAATGCCAAATTGCTTGATTGTACCTAATTCCTGTAAAGTCATTTGAAATCCACCATCTCCTACAATTGCAATTACCTGTCGAAGTGGCTGGGCTAATTTAGCTCCTATAGCAGCAGGTAAGCAGAAACCCATAGTACCCAAACCTCCTGATGTAATATTACTTCTCGAATAATTAAATTGTGCATATCGACAAGAAATCATTTGGTGTTGACCTACATCAGATACAACAACCGAATCACCTTTAGTGATATTATTTATTTCATTCAGTACTTCCCCCATACTTAATTGATCCTTTTTTGGAAAAAAATCTTTCTGAACTACTTTTTCGAATTCGATTTTTTTGCATTTTTCGAATTCGTTCATCCAAATAGGGTGAGTACTCTTATTGACCAATGGTAATAGAGATTGTAATATTTTTTTGGCATCACCTAAAAGAGGAATGTCGCACTTCACATTTTTGTCAATTTCTGACGGATCTACTTCTATGTGAATTATTTTGGCCTGCTTGCAATATCGTTTCAAATCTCCAGTTACACGATCGTCAAAGCGCATACCCACTGCGATTAACGTATCACATTCATTGGTGAGTAGATTAGGGCCATAATTACCATGCATTCCAACCATACCTACGTATTGAGGGTGTGTAGTTGGAAGGGCAGAAAGACCTAATAAAGTAGAAGCAGCAGGAATACCTGTTTTTTCTAGTAATTGTCTGAGTTCTTGCTCGGCACCGCTAAGAATCACCCCTTGTCCAAATATGATATAGGGTTTTTTTGATTCATTCACGAGTGATGCTGCCTTTTTTAAGGAATTTTGATCAGTAGTTGGTACAGGGTTATAACTCCTTATACTTTCACATTTTTTGTAATCAAAATTGAATTGTTCGAACTGTGCATCTTTAGTGATATCTACTAAAACAGGGCCTGGTCGTCCTGACCGAGCAATAAAGAAAGCTTTAGCAAGTGCTTCTGGTATTTCCTCAGCACTTGTCACTTGGTAGTTCCATTTAGTTATTGGCATAGATATTCCAATCACATCGGTTTCTTGGAAACCATCAGTGCCAAGTAATTGAGAAATTACTTGACCAGTAATACATACCAAAGGAGTAGAGTCTATTTGCGCATCTGCTATACCAGTGATAAGGTTAGTTGCACCGGGACCAGAAGTAGCAATTACTACACCTGTTTTTCCTGAAGCACGAGCGTATCCTTGTGCTGCATGTATAGCACCCTGTTCATGTCGTGTAAGAACGTGCTTAATCTCTTTTTGGTAATGATATAATGCATCATATACAGGCATAATAGCTCCACCTGGATAACCAAATAGAAGATCAACATCTTCTTGAATAAGAGATTTGATTACAGCTTCTGCTCCACTTAATGCAACCGAAGTGTTTGTTTTTGTTGATACTAATGTAGAAGGTGCTCCCATATTTTTTTAGTTTACCTTATTTTATTGATCAGTAATACAGCCTTCTGAAGCTGATGATACTAGTTTAGCATATTTGTATAATGCACCATTGGAAGCTTTCAATACTGGTGCTTTCCAAGCTGATTTTCGTTGAGCTAGTTCAGCTTCATCCACTTCCACATTTATAGTGTTATTAATAGCATCAATGGAGATAATGTCGCCATCCTGTACTAAAGCAATTGTCCCTCCTTCTTGTGCTTCGGGACTGATATGACCTACAACAAAACCATGGCTACCACCAGAAAACCTTCCATCGGTAATTAATGCTACATCATTTCCTAATCCAGCTCCAATAATGGCAGAAGTAGGTTTTAACATTTCTGGCATTCCAGGGCCTCCTTTAGGTCCCTCGTAGCGGATAACTACTACATTCCCCTTTTGTACCTTGCCAGATTCTATTCCTTTGATTACTCCAAATTCATCATCAAAAACAACAGCAGGACCTTTGAATTTTTCTCCTTCTTTACCTGTGATTTTAGCGACTGACCCTTCTTCTGCTAAATTGCCATACAATATTTGTATATGAGCTGAATTTTTTAATGGGTTTTTCACAGGTTGTATTACATCCTGATCAATATTCATATCAGGAACTTTACTTAGGTTTTCCTTAAGAGTTTTTCCAGTTACTGTAAGACAGTTTTCATGTAGTAGACCTTCTTTTAAAAGGTGCTTCATTACTACAGGAGTCCCACCTATTCGGTGTAAATCCTCCATTAAATACTCTCCACTTGGTTTTAAGTTAGCTAATAGAGGTGTTCGGTCACTTATTTTTTGAAAATCTTGTAATGATACCTCAACATCAACACTTTTAGCAATAGCGATAATGTGCATAACAGCATTAGTAGAGCCTCCTAAAGCCATTACAACTGTGATAGCATTTTCGAAGGCTTCTCTAGTCATAATATCTCGAGGTTTAATGTCTTTTTCGAGTAGTGATCGCATTGCTTCTCCAATGTTTTTGCATTCAGTGGTTTTGTCACCACTTACTGCTGGGTTAGAAGAGCTATAGGGCAGTGACATTCCGAGTGCTTCTATAGCAGAAGCCATAGTGTTTGCAGTGTACATTCCACCACAAGCACCAGCTGCTGGACAAGCATTTTTGACTACTTGTTTGAAATCATGATCAGATAAATTACCAGAAAAATTTTCACCTAATGCTTCGAATGCTGAAACTATATTTAATTTTTCACCTTTATAACACCCTGAAGCTATTGTGCCTCCGTATAATAGAATGGAAGGACGATTCAACCTTCCTTGAGCGATTAATGCCCCAGGCATATTTTTGTCACAGCCAACAACGGTGATCAGTCCATCATAATAATGTGCACCAACAACTGCTTCAATAGAGTCTGCAATTAAATCTCTAGATACTAAGGAGTATCGCATACCTTCTGTTCCATTAGCAATGCCATCACTTACCCCTATGGTATTAAATATTAACCCAACTAATCCATTAGATTGAACCCCTTTCTTTACATCTTTTGCTAAGTCATTAAGATGCATGTTGCAGGTATTTCCCTCATAGCCAGTACTTGCAATGCCTATTTGAGCTTTGTTCATATCCTCTTCAGACAAGCCAACACCATATAGCATAGCTTGAGATGCAGGTTGTGTAGGATCTTGTGTAAGTCGTTGGCTATATTTATTTATTTTCATAATTAACTAAATGATTGTTACTGCTTGTTGATATTTCCCTATTACTAATTGATTATAAGCTAGAGATAATTCATAGCCTATTGTGCCTTTCCATTCTTTCGAGAATTTGACATTATCAAGTGATTGTATATTGGCAACTTCTACAGCTGTTCCTGTAAAAAAAGCCGAATCAGCTCCATACACATCCTTTAAATGATAAAGGCCTTCTTCAACTTCATAACCTAATTCTTTTGCGATATTTATTATAGTGGATCTAGTTATTCCAGGTAAAATGTTTCCCGTTCGGGGAGTATAAATTTTTCCATCCTTTTCGAAAAAGAAATTTGCTCCAGGGCTTTCGGCTACAAAACCGTGTTGGTCTAATAATAGAGCTTCGTCATAGCCTTTTTCTTTTGCATCTGTTGAAGCTAGGATGGAGTTGGTGTAATGTCCAGTCACTTTAGTATCAACATGACAAGATTTTGGATTAGGACGCTCATAACGAGAAGTCATTACATTAAGACCTCCATCTCCTAGATAACGATCCCATTTCCAAGCACAGATAAATAAATTAGATTCTTCAGTTGGTAATAAAGCCATATTAGCACCTGAGTAAATCAAAGGACGAATGTAGGCATTAGACAAATTATTAACTTTAAGAAGTTCGTAAGTCTTATTTGTCAGGTCATCCACATTGTAATTGACTTTTATATGCATCTTTTCAGCTGAATACAATAATC
This sequence comes from Cyclobacteriaceae bacterium, assembly GCA_029882685.1. GTDB lineage: Bacteria > Bacteroidota > Bacteroidia > Cytophagales > Cyclobacteriaceae > JAOUKH01. Next base: position 6,510 of record JAOUKH010000086.1, on the reverse strand, counting down.
TTTCATAATGCTCTTGAGCCTTAAAAATTTTTGTACCTTCTTCTGTTTTATAAGATCGTAGACCTTCGAATACACCACTACCATAGTGTAAAGATTGACTATAAGTGCTTGACTGGGCATCTTTACCACTTATAAAACTGCCATTCAGAAATACTTTAGTGCTGTTTGAATAATACATAGTTCTTAAATTTTTGTAAACCTATTTTATTGTTTTTGTCTGTCAGCATAATAATTTATGATTGTTACAATCTCTACGCTTACATTTTATGTGTTATTTATCTGACTATCATAATGTTATGATTTTTTAGAATACACTTTCAAAAAAGATTAAAAAGTAAAAAGCCTACCTCGTTTATGAGATAGGCTTTTAATACTGTTTAAATAACCTTTCTCACCTTTGTGGTGTAATAATTGAGACTATGATATTGATAATGACTTTGTTATACATGTTTATAATTTTGATTATGATATTAAATAAAAAGGTCTTCCTATTTTGGGAAGACCTTTTTATTTATGGTTATATAATAATTATAGCATTCCCTTATCTATGTGCTAATAATAACACTGACGATAATGTTGTAAATCGCTATAATTATATTTTTCTTCATTTGTAATGGTAAAGGAATATGATTTTTATTTTATATCAAAAATAAAAATCATATTTATTCATTGATCTGAAAGTTTTTCTTGAAAGAATAATTTTGCTCTATTGAGTCAAGAAGATGTATTTTAGTCATCATTAGTAAAAAAATAAAATGAAAACAAGAATTTTATTACCATTATCTGTGATGCATTACTGATACTATTTTTGATATCATATAGTGTGGCTTAAATCACAACTTTTACTTTATAATAAATCTATCTATCTTGTAATAGATAGATGAAACATTCATTATCAGTTATATTCTTCTTTTTTTCTGCTTTCAGTGTTTTTGCACAGGAAACAAGTTCAATTTTTACCGACCGACCTAATGCTACTGATGCTGCTGGACTCATTGATAATGGTGATTTTCAGATCGAACTTGGATTCTTTAGTGATACGGATATAAATAATGACACTACTATTCGTTCGATTACACAGCCTAATGTTTCTATAAAATACGGATTGTTTGATTGGATGGAAATTCGACTATTGACAAATTACATGACTCATATTAGAGATGAAGGTTCTAATGAAATTCGTACTTCTGGACTAACTCCAATAACATTTTCTCCAAAGTTTAAAATTCTTGATCAAAAAGGTTTTATCACTAAATTATCTGCCTCGGTATTACTTACTTTTCCTAATGTTGGTGAGAAAACTTTTCAAAACAATAAAATCAATTTTGGATATCGAATTCTTATGGAAAATACGCTTACAGAAAAATTGAGTTGGTCGCATGGATTAGGTACAGAATGGGACGACAACACTAATGCCAATTGGATATATTCATCTTCTTTTGGTTATGCTATTACTGATAAGTTTGCAGCCTTTTCTGAATTATATGGTAATTTTAATAATATAACTAATTCGTATTATTGGGATGGTGGCATTAGTTATTTGGCTTTAAAAAATTTTATTTTAGATGCTATGGTGGGAGCAGGGCTAAACAATGTGGCTTCCGATTATTTCATAAGCTTTGGAGTTGCTTGGAAAACAAATTTTAAAAAATGATTACTTCTTACTTACCAGAAATACACTGATCATAATAAGAAAAGCGTAAAACAGGTAATTGATTTCGAAGGTGTCACTTTTTAAGAGGATGGCAATACCAGTAGCAATTGCAGGTTGCAAATAAATATAAATACCTACTACAGATGCATTAACAAACTTCAACCCCCAAGTATTCAGTAAATAGGCCAAAAAAGTAACTCCAATAATTACGTAAAGTATAGATGTCCATGCTACAGTTGGTAGTGATAACCAGTTTACATTCATCAAGTCTACTATGCCAAAAGGAATGGCTATGATCCCACCAAAAAGAAAAACCCACTTGACTACAGTGAAAGACTGGTATTTGAGCATTAACTTTTTAACGACAATTAAATAAGTGGCATAAGAACATGCGTTGACGAAAATAAAAAGATTGCCTACGAAATTTTGATTACTAAAACTCACGCCATCCTTGGTAATGAGGAGGTAAGCACCAGTAGCTCCGATTAAAAGACCCATTATTTTCCAGATTGACAGTTTTTCATTTCCAGCTATATAAGCCCCAACCACTACTACTACAGGACTGAGGGTCATAATAATAGAAGCGTTAATAGGAGTAGTTAAGCTAAGTCCTTTAAAAAACATTAATTGATTGATGGCTACACCAAAAAGCCCAGAGAAAAAGAGACGAATATAATCGGCTTTTGATACAATTTTTTCTTTTGATGAAAAGTGATGAATGATCCAAAATAGAATAGTGGAGACAATTATTCGAATAGCGATAAACCCAAAAGGGCTAATGTATTCTGGCATGGCAAATTTGGCAATGGAGTAGTTTCCTCCATAAAGCAATGCGACAGTAAACAGTGCTGTATGCACCCAAAATTTATTCACCTATTTTGAATTTATAGTACTTGGTATCGTACTTGAAAGTGGTAGTATCGTATGTTCTTTCTGCAAATAGAGTTTTATTATTATTGTCAACTAATATAACAGTAGAACATCGGGTGCCATACTTTGGACTTTTAATAAATAGAGGGGATAACCAACGTTCTCTTTCTAAACCTACACCTGTATCGGGAAGTTCATTGTCCTGAGCTATTTCGTCATCATATAATGCTTCAAATAAGTGTTCTACTTCAAAATGTCGTTCTTCTGTAATGGCTTCCAATTTTAGTTTTCCTTTTTTCACTTTGGGCCATTCTGTATTTAACAGATGATTACTTAAACCATAAGTGCCTTTTGGTAATTTTTTAAGTCCTGCTTTAAATTCATTTGAAGTATAGTAAAGACGGTCAGCTTGCCCAATAATAAGATTAAATCCATTATAGTTGGTAAGTGTATAAGCTCTTTGCTGAAAATAATCTTCTGCTGAATCATTTTTGATAAGAAAGTCGGCTACCAAGTCACCACGTGAAGGAGCATTGGGTTTAATGTTAGATAAATCACGATAATTGGTAAGCATTGCAATTGCTCCCGTTTTTTTATTCATGCCCATCCACGTTCCCTTTGCTTCCAGATCTCTTCCAGCAAGTACATTCGGACTGTTTTTCCAATAGTTAGCTATGGCTGTAGGTCGCTCATAAAATTCATCCCGATTGGCAGCAACAATAAGCTTATATTTCGGATGAGTTTTATAGGAAAATAATATTAGACACATGAACTACTATATTTTAGGAGGTTATTCAGAGTGCGAAAATAACAAACTATTAGAGAATCCTAAAACACAATTTGTTTCTCTAATTCCTCATCTTCTCTTTTTAAGATAATTGTAGTTGTATCTCCTTTTTCAAAAACACTCAAAGCCCTCATATAACTCATCATATCCATGATGGTGGAGTCACCCATATGAATAACAATATCACCTTTTTGAAGCCCTGCTTTTTGAGCAGGTTTATCCTCAGAAACACCATCTATACGCATGCCCTTGCCATCATACAGGTAGTCAGGAACTACACCCAACCCAACTTTGAAACGCGGAGTATTTCCTGACTCATCTTTTGTTTTTGTGAATTCTAGTTTACCCTCAGTATCAATACTTGCAATTAAATTTTCGCTATACCTTATTATTTTCAGTAGTCCAGTCCAGTTTATTTTATCGACATCGTCAGAAGGTTTATGATAGTCCTCATGTTGCCCTGTGAAAAAGTGCAGTACAGGAATGTCATTTAAATAAAACGAAGTATGGTCTGATGGACCTACACCAGAAGATTTTTTAATTAATTTTAAGCTATCTGTATTAGATATATCTAGTACCTCTTCCCATTTTGGAGTAGTTCCTGTTCCATTTATTGCTAATATTTTTTCATCATTTAATCTGCCTACCATATCATAATTAAGCATATAGGTTACTTTTTCCAATTCTATAGTAGGGTTTTTGGTGAAGTAGTTAGACCCCCAAAGCCCATTTTCCTCTCCAGTAAAAGCAATAAAAAGGTAGTTGTTATTTTTTGAACTCTCTTTTACAATTTTGGCAAGAGCCATAATTGTAACAGTTCCGCTAGCATTATCATCTGCACCATTGTGTATGGTTTGCTCCTTTTCTCTGTGCAGAGAGCTTATACCACCCATACCCAAATGGTCAAAATGAGCCCCGATTACAACTGTGTGACTAGCATTATTATCAATGTACCCGATAACGTTTCTACCCAAAATACTACTATCTCCTTTCTCACCTATTTTAGCCTTTTCATGGGGGTTATTGGATGGTGTTACACTAAACTCTTGAAAATACCCTTCCGTTCCTTTTGGAGATAATCCAATCGACTCGAAATAATCAGCAATATATTCAGCAGCTAATCGTTCACCTTCTGTCCCAAACGAACGTCCTTTTAGGGAGTCACTTGCTAGATAATTTAAATGTGTTTCGATGTCAGATAGTAAGACACTATCATCATGTTTAGCTGTATCACAGCCTATTGAGAATATTATTATTACTAATAAAAGTACTGTGGAATACGAAGAAGTTGGAGTTTTATGTTTCATGACTCAGAATGATTAGTTAAATTCAAGCTTATCGAATTTAGATATAAAAACATGAGTAACAAAATATCCCTATTAGCGATGTTATTTACAATTGTAATGGCATGTTCGAAAAGTTCTAAAACCGAAGAAGTTACAGAAGATCAATACACAGGTGCAACCAAAAAAAGCTTAATTCATTATGATGGTGAAAAGCATTTAAAAAACATAAGACAACTTACTTTTGGTGGTGATAATGCCGAAGCCTATTGGAGCTTTGATGACAGTAAACTAGTTTTTCAAGCGACTAATCCTAAATGGGAGGTGGATTGCGATCAGATTTATTATACTGATTGGGAAAGCAGTAATATGGATAGCATTCCACCTGCAATAGTAAGTACAGGGTTGGGAAGAACTACTTGTGCTTACTTTTTACCTGGTGATACAACTATAGTGTATGCATCTACTCATCTAGCAGATGAAAATTGTCCACCAAAGCCTGAAAAAAGAGAAGATGGGAAGTATGTTTGGCCAATTTATTCGGGTTTTGATATCTTCACAACTGATCTAGAAGGAAATATTAAACAACAGCTCACGGATTTTGAAGGGTATGATGCGGAAGCAACGGTATCACCAAAGGGTGATAAAATAGTGTTTACTTCCATGAGAACAGGTGATTTGGAATTGTTTACCATGAACATTGATGGCTCGCAGGTGAAACAGATCACGGATGAATTGGGTTATGATGGAGGAGCCTTCTTTTCACCAGATGGTTCAAAAATTATATTTAGAGCATCACGCCCTAAAACAGAAGAGGATATAAAAGTGTATAAAGATTTATTGGCTGAGGAGTTGGTAATGCCCACTGATATGGAGCTGTTTATTTGCAATGCTGATGGTAGTGAATTAAGACAACTCACGGAATTAGGTAATGCCAATTGGTGTCCTTTTTTTCACCCATCAGGGGATAAAGTAATTTTTGGCTCTAATCATGCCTCGGAACGTGGTTTCCCATTCAATTTATTTATGATCAACATTGATGGGACAGGGTTGGAACAAATTACTGAAGATGGTATTTTTGATGCTTTTCCTGTGTTTTCGAATGACGGAAAGTATTTAGTATTTTCGTCTAATCGAAATAATGGTGGAGGTAGAGATACTAATCTTTTCGTTGCGGAGTGGGTGGAATGATTTGTCATGAAATAGTGGTAAATCATTAACCTTTGAACTATTCAGTCGTATTATCTTAGTTGGTACATCAACTACATTTATTTTTTCTCTAAAACATAATTAAAATGCTTAGGTCTAAACAACTTTTAATAGTAATTATTTTATCCTTTTTTTCTGCTACTTATGCTTTAGCACAATCTTTTCGTGCAAGTGACAAGAGCCCCATGGATATGGCTTATTTTCCTGATAATTTTGCTCATGATCGTTCTGATGGTGACAAAGCAATTTTGAGAGTTACTTATAGCAGACCTTATAAAAAGGGACGTAACGTATTTGGAGGTATAGTTCCCTTTGATAAAGTTTCTCGTACTGGAGCTAATGAAGTACCTGAAATTAAGGTATATAGAGATATTAAAATTGGAGAACAGACGTTAAAAGCTGGTGTCTACGCTCTATTTACTATCCCAAGTAAAGATGGATGGACAATAATATTTAGTTCAGACTTAGACTATTGGGGAGCTTATAGTTATAATAAAGATAATGACGTACTTCGTGCTAAAGCTGTTTTAAAATCTACAAATGCAGTAATTGAACAATTTAGTATTCAGTTTAGTGAGGATGGTAAGAATAAAGGTTTGATGTATTTTGCTTGGGACACCACTATTGCAGAACTTTCATTCTCCTATTGATTTAATCCGGATTATGCAATAGAATTCGTAATGAAGCCATAAAGCACAAAGAAATAG
>JAOUKH010000242.1 GCA_029882685.1 Cyclobacteriaceae bacterium | reverse complement strand
AGGCTATCGAGAGAAAATCTCTAAACTAAATGATGTATGGATGGATAATATATTCTTAGAGAGAAGGAGCAAAGTGGTTGGAATTGATTAATAAATCTCATTTGCCCAGACCACATTTTTCAGTACATTACTACATTAAGCTAATAGATGATATAATATTTCCGTCAATTCATTACAACATCTATTAGCATAATTAACATTACTTATTTGGATTCACTTGGCACCTGAATATGTTGACCTAGAAAAATAGCGTTCAAAAATAGACGGTTGGTTCCATACCATGACCCTCTAAAATTAGGGTTATCGGCAAACATCACAACTCTGCCTCCTCCTAGTGGGCTTACAATCAATGAAGCTGAAGGCTTCAAAAACTCATTTAAATTTCTATTTGTGATAAATCCATCAATATGAGGATCATTAGTGTATTTAGCTACAGTTGCATAACTATTTTTACTAGGAGCTAGCCATACACTACTGTTTCTATATACTGGGATTTTCTGATTTCTATAACCAAATGCTAAAGGATGAGTTAGGTCAAGATCTACCTCAAGTATAACTCCACCAACTCGTTCTTTTCCAATGTTTTCAGAAGCATTAACATAGGGGATTCTCTCAGGTGATTTTTCATCTTCTTCGTCCTTATTTTCTTCAATCAATTTTTCGATCACCATTTTTTGTTTTACCGCCCATGACGTAGCGTTTCTGATAGTAATTAAAGTATTTCCAGCTTTCACCCAATCTCTAATTCGCAATTGAGCAACTGTATCCAGTTGAGAATACACACCACTGACCATCGTTAACACGCTATAATTATGTAAATCAATCTGATTGAAATTTCTCAATGGAAGCTTTGTTATAGGCATCCCCACTCTGGTATCTAACAAATGCCAGACCTCCCCAGCTTCATAAGACGAAACACCTTGCCCTATCAGCATCAAAGCTTTTGGTTTTTTTAGTGCTTTAAAATTTCTGCTTCCTAAGTCAACACCAGCTTTACTGTAGCCAGTATTGGTAGAAAGTACTTCCAATTTAAAATTTTCACTTACTCTTTGCATCAAATTAAACAATGAATCTTTACTAATTTTTTGTTTAGTAACAGGAATAAGAAGTGTTCCATACGAAAAATCTCGTATAGTAGTAGCCTCAACTGTAGGAATAGAAAATGGTTTAAATGCCGTCATGACACGTACACCATTATCTTGCAAGTAATAAAGTGCTGCTGGGGCGTTGTAATCTTCCCAGGGAATGATATAAACATAATTAGTTTTTTCTACTTTTAAACTCTTTGTTTCGATATTTTCAATTGTCACTTCTGCACCAAGTGGTATGCTAGATGTAACAGCAGCGTAAGACATGTTATAAAAATTAGCTACCGACCATGCAGAAGCATCGTAATAAACACTATCTGTATACTCATTGTAAGTCTCAAACATAGTCTGTACCATACGATATTGTGGCTGTGAAGTAGGTACATAATAGGAATTATTAGACTTATATACTTTCCCGTTTTTGGTTACATTTCCTGCTAGTGGGTATACTTTAATTTTATGTAAAAGTAATTTATCCATAAATGCTCTCATTCGATTTTCATCATAAGGGTCTCCAAAAACATAACCTTTTATATTACTTTTATTAGCATTGGTAATAGCAGATTTAAAGAACTCTTTCTGATAATCAAACAACATATTCTTATTCTCAACAGCTGCCCTAATAGTAGCCAGACTAGAGGTATACTGGTTTCTTATGGTAAAAGCAAAAGTGATTTCGCCCATATTAGTTTCTTGAATATGACCACGACTACTGGCCTGCTCAAACAAAATCCCTAACCCACCCTGCAAATCGGGATATGATGATCCATAACCTGGGTAGGTACCATCAAAAACCTCTTTCGTAAAATACAACGACCCAATTTCATCTAAGTCATTACTAAAATATTTCGCAAACGTATCATTTAGTTTGATGTAGTTGTCTTTAGGCATTATAGGGTTTTTCGACCCATTGGTTTTCATTGGTTCAAAAAAGTAAGTGCTATTTGTTCCCATCTCATGAAAATCTGTAACAACATTAGGATACCACTGATGATACCATGTGAGTTTACCTCGACTTTCAGGATGTATTCCCAGTAACCAATCCCTGTTTAGGTCGAACCAGTAATGATTAGTTCTACCATAAGGCCAAGCCTCATTATGTTCTACATCTTCTGGATCTGCTACTTTAGGATTTCCTTTGTACATATTCGCCCAATGGCTAAATCTATCTCGTCCATCTGGGTTGATTGTAGGATCAATAAAAATTATCGACTCTTCTAAATACTTTTTCACCTTTTCATTTTGAGATGCAACTAATGTATAGGCGGTGAGCATAGCTGCTTCAGAACTAGAAGGCTCATTACCATGTACATTATAACCTAGGTTAATAAACAATGGCAAGTCATCAAAATCTGAAACAGTACTATTAGGGTTCACCAACTCAAGATGCTTTCGTTGATGTTCTCCAATGTTTTTAAGTTTTTCAGGTGTAGAGATGTTTAGGATAATCAACGACCGATATTCATATGTTTTTCCGTAAGTTGTTAATGAAGCTTTATCCGAAATATCCGCCAATTTTTGAAGGTATGCTACTATCTGATCATGGCGAGTGTGATGTTCCCCAATTTCATATCCCAAAAACTGCTCTGGGCTAGGAATATTGGGATCAAAGGGTGCATATTTTTTATAGAAATAGTCTTGAGAATGGACACATAGTGATAATAAAAGAATAGCTAAGGAAGATAAATATTTCATAAATAGTGCAATATGTTTATATGGTTTGAATAAAAGTAAACAAAAATATAATGTAGTAATAAAAAATCTTGTTCATTATTAATGAAAACTAAAAACTAATGGTTGCCTATTTTTGCAAAAAATATATTCCCTTTTGTAGTATGACGTTTTCTTACTTTTCTAAGTTTTTATTGCTATACAACACCTATTTAAAGTAATCTTGGTACATTATAAAATACCATGTTGGCTTTGATTTTCCCATGTGCAGTCTTTACATTTTTTACATTGAGCAGATTGCCATTGGATTACCTACGCAAATACCTGAAAAAGCTTTCGCAATAACAGGTTTTGAATATTATCGTGACATTATTAATCGAACTAAGGTTACTATCTACAATACCAATCAAATTATTTGTAATAATTTAATAGTATTAGGCATTGTTTTCTAAAGCTTACAACTGTAACTTTGAGAAGTTTAAAAGTCAATATTTAACACTAACCTGTTTACAAAATTATGAGTTGGTTTACCAGTACTCTATCCAGTTCCATCGGCAAAAAACTTATCATGTCATTTACTGGATTATTCTTAATCTTATTTCTTGTAGGTCATGTTTCAGGAAATACCCTCCTATTCAAGGATGACGGGGGTTTAGCTTTTAATATTTATGCTAAATTCATGACCTCCAACCCAGTCGTCAAGCTTCTTTCATATCTCACTTATTTTAGTGTGATTGGGCATGTTGTTTATTCAATCATGCTCACAAGAAAAAACAAACAAGCACGACCTATTGGATATTCAGTAAGTACAAAAGACTCACAAAGCGCATGGA
>JAOUKH010000085.1 GCA_029882685.1 Cyclobacteriaceae bacterium | reverse complement strand
TGATGCAGGTGTTGGTGAAAATACCATTTCACTGTATAAGGAGTTTTTAAAAGAGGGGAAACTTAGTGTTAGGAATTATGTGATGATTACAGGGCGTGATCAGGAATTAGTACATGAATGGTTAGAAAAAGGCGTTTATATTGATTCTAGTCATTGGTTAACCATTCGCTCTATAAAGTTAAATTGTGATGGGGCATTAGGATCGAGAGGAGCTTGGTTACTGGAAGAATATAGTGACATGCCTGGTCAACACGGACATGAGACCCTTCCTATGGAGGTGGTAAGTGAAATTTCTGAAAAAGCATTGAAATCTGGTTTTCAAGTATGTAGCCATGCTATTGGAGATCGGGCGAATCAGGAAATTCTTGACCGATATGAATCTGCATTTAATAATAATTCGGATTTATCAGGGAATCATCGTTTTAGAATTGAACATGCACAGCATTTGAACCCTGATGATATTCCTCGATTTGGTGAGTTAGGTGTTATTGCTGCGATGCAGGCTATCCATATGTCATCGGACAGACCATGGGCTATCGATCGGTTGGGTAAAAAACGGATAGAAGAAGGAGCATACATGTGGCAAGAACTATTAAATACTGGTGCAAAAGTAATCAATGGAACCGATGTTCCAGTTGAGCCTGTTAATCCAATAGCGAGCTTTTATGCTTCCGTTACACGTAAAACGTTAAAAGGAGAACCTGATGGAGGATATGAGTCTGCTCAAAGAATGACAAGAGAACAAGCGTTGAAATCGTATACATTGGATGCCGCTTATGGAGAATTTGGAGAAATGATAAAAGGTTCAATAGAAGTTGGTAAGTTGGCTGATTTTACTGTTTTTTCACAAGACATTATGACCGTTGATGAAAAAGATTTACTAAAAACTGTAGTAGACATGACCATTGTAGGAGGAAATACCGTATATATTCGTTAATATAATTATTCACTAAACTATTTTATGATGAAAAAAATTAAATTACTCTCTTTGTTTTTGTTAGTTACAATGTTTGCTTGTGGGCAAAAAACACCAAAAAGTCCTAGGTTACAAGCCGAAGGAAAGATTCAAGGTGTAACTGTTGCTGTTGATTATGGTGCTCCCTCAGTTCGGGAAAGAACTATTTGGGGAGGTTTAGAAAAATACGGAAAAGTTTGGCGTGCAGGAGCCAATGAAAATACTACCGTTTCTTTTGATCAGGATGTTAAAATAGATGGTAAAGCACTAAAGGCTGGGAAATATGGCTTCTTTATTATTCCAAATGAAAGCGGTGACTGGGTAGTTATTTTTAATAGCAAAAATGATGCTTGGGGTTCAGGTTCTTACAAAGAGGAAGAAGATGTGTTGCGTGTAAACATAAAGCCTTCATTTGTAGATGAAAATCAGGAGCAATTGAAATACGATGTAAGTAGTAAGTCAATTGATTTTGCATGGGAGAAAGCAAGACTAACTATTACCGTTAGTAAGTAATAATATTCTTTAATATTCACTTATTTAAAGTTTACAACACAGCTAAATAAGCTTTAATTCTGTCAACCCAAACTAAGTTTGAGTTGACAGATTTTTTTTAGAAATACAATATGAAAATTACTCGACCTACCCTTATAATAGACGAAGTCAAATGCAGAGCCAATATTGAGGTAATGGCTCAAAAAGCAAATAATAGTAATACAGAACTTATTCCACATTTTAAGACACATCAATCAAAAGAAATAGGAGAGTGGTTTAAAGATTATGGAGTAAGCAAAATTACGGTTTCATCAGTTAAAATGGCTGAATATTTTGCTGAAGCTGGCTGGAATGATATTTATATTGCATTTCCATGTAATGTTCTAGAAGTGGAAAGCATCAATCGACTAGCTGATAAAATTTCACTCACACTTTTATTTAGTAATGTTGTAGCTATTGAGTTATTATCTGATCAGCTAACTAGCAAAGTAAATGCTCGAATAGAAATTGATACAGGATCTGATCGTTCGGGGTTTAAAAATAATAATTTTGAAGGTATTGATAGTGCAATTAATCTGATAAATGAAAGTGAGTTAATTAATCTTATAGGCTTTTATAGCCATGCTGGACAGTCATACAAAGCTCGAAATGCTAAAGAAATAAATGCTGTATTTGATGACATGAAAAGTCAGTTGCTTGTTTTGAATAAAAAATATGAACTTCCTATTTCATGTGGAGACACCCCATGTTGCAGTGTAGTAACTCATTTTGACGAATTCGAATCTATTCATCCAGGTAATTTTGCTTTTTACGATGTTATGCAAGCTCAAATTGGTTCTTGTAGGTTTGATCAAATTGGTATTGCTTTAGCCACTCCAGTGGTAGATGTAAATCATGTTACTAATGAAATTGTTGTACATGGCGGAGGTGTGCATTTATCGAAAGATGAAATGATAGAAAGTAAGGAAGTGTCCTATGGGAAAATAGTAAAATTTAATAAGGAAGGATGGGGTGACCCACTAGAAGGATGTCATGTAAAATCTTTATCCCAAGAGCATGGTGTTGTAAAAGCTACAGTTGAGGTTTGTAATAGTGTGAAAGTTGGAGACATCTTAGGAATATTGCCTGTGCATTCCTGCATGACTGCTGATTGTATGGGCTATTATTATGATTTATCAGGAAATATCATGAGTCATTTAAAATCTTCATACTAGGATGAAGAGTGTTTAATAAATCTTTTATTCTTGACAATCGTTAAAGCTGACTAAAGCAATTTTTGAAGCGATTTCATCTGCCTCACTCATATCGGCACCATTTTCCTGCCTTTTGTGAAATTCCATAAACCAGATGGTCATAGTACTGTCATAACAATTGTCAATAGATTGTGTTATTATTACCTCATTTAACTTTTGTGGAGGTGAATTAAAATTGGTAAACAATAAGACATATCCAGAAATAACAAAAACCATGGCTAGGAAGAAAATTATTGGCTGTTTCATGGCAATAAGTTTTGTTGGCTATGAATTATACGCTTAAAAAGAGTTTTAAGTTCAATTTATAACCTCACTTTTTCTAAATCACCTGAAAAACTTGTAATAGTAATAAGGATATTACGATCACTCAATAGTTATTAAATAATAGTTTTTCTTTCCTTTCTGAACTAATAAATATTTCCCTTGCAGTAAATTTGTTTCTACTGTTTGATTAGGGTCAGTCAACTTTACTTTGTTGATGCTTACTCCTCCTCCTTGAATCATTTTTCTTGCTTCCCCTTTTGAGCTAAAAATAAGTTGATTAGTAGTTTCTGAAAGGAAGTCAGTTACATTGTTAGTATTCGAAAAATCAGCTTTGTTAATACTAGTTTGAGGAACTCCTTCAAATACTGCTAAAAGAGTTTCTTCGTCCAAACTAGCTAAATCTTCAGTTGTAGATTTTCCGAAAAGGATATTGGAAGCTTTGATAGCCATGTCATAATCTTCTTCGGAGTGTACTAGAATGGTAATTTCTTTCCCCAATTCTTTTTGAAGAAGTCTTAAATGTGGGGCATTATTATGTTCCTTTTCTAAAGCCTCAATTTCTTCTTTAGATTTTAGTGTAAATATTCTGATATAGTTTTTCGCATCTTCGTCTGAGGCATTTAACCAATACTGGTAAAACTTATAAGGCGAAGTTCTTTTTTTATCTAGCCAAACATTTCCTCCTTCTGTTTTTCCAAATTTTGTGCCGTCTGCTTTTTTGATTAGAGGAGTAGTTACAGCATAAGCTTCACCACTATCTTTTCTTCTAATAAGTTCTGTTCCAGTTACAATATTTCCCCATTGGTCAGAGCCACCTAGTTGCAGTTTACAGTTTTTGTTTTTGTATAGCCAGTAGAAATCATACCCTTGAACAAGCTGATAACTAAACTCAGTAAAAGACATCCCTGTTTCTAATCTTGATTTCACAGAGTCTTTTGCCATCATATAGTTGACAGATATATGTTTACCTACATCTCGAATAAAATCTAGAAAGTTAAACTCTTTAAACCAGTCGTAGTTATTCACCACTTCAGCAGAATTTTCACCACAATCGAAATCTAGGAACTGCTCTAATTGTTTTTTTACTCCTGCTAAATTATGTTGCAGTACTTCTTCAGACAATAGGTTTCGTTCAGCCGACTTTCCTGAAGGATCACCAACCATACCTGTAGCACCACCAACCAGTGCCATAGGTTTATGACCTGCACGTTGAAAGTGGACTAATGTCATTATTTGTACCAAGCTACCGATGTGTAATGAATCAGCAGTAGGGTCAAACCCAATATATGCAGTAGTTATTTCCTTTTTCAGTTGTTCTTCTGTCCCAGGCATGATGTCATGTATCATCCCTCTCCATTGCATTTCAGCTATAAAGTTCTTCATCGGTGGTATTACGTATTCAATATTTCAGCAAATATAAGAAGGTCTTTTAACACTGTTGTTATCAAAAATTAAAACCTTATTTGATTTTTATAATATCCTTTAGCAAATATTATAAACGAAATAAATCCATAAATGGATTTTTAATATCCATAAAAATACTTATATTTGAGATTAGAAATTGTGATATGAAAAAGACTAAAAAATATACAAGCAAAAATACAGAGGGTAATAAAGCAAAGGAACCAATGATAGCTTATGGACAGTCTTATTATGCCCTTCTTATCAATATGTCTGTACATGACATAGCTGGAACTAACCTTTCAGGAGAAGTTATTCTCCAACTTCAGAAGTACACTAATTTAAGTCCTGTAGTAATGGCAGGAATTCTTGGAGTAAGTAAAAGTAGATATTATGAATTAGTTGCTTCACCTACTTTGGATAGTAAAATTATTGATGCTTTGGTAGATTTTACTGTGCTTTGGAAAGACGGAATTGATGCTTTTGATGGGGACGCACTTTTATTACAAGAATGGTTGCTGATCAGAAACCAAAATTTAGGAAATATAAAACCTGTAGATTTACTTACTACACGGGTGGGTAGAAGAGAGTTGGAAAAAGCTTTTCTTAGAATAGAGTATAGCGTTTACGGATGATACTCTACCATTTGGATAAGAGGAAATACAGTGATGTCTGGCCACCTGAAGGTACTCTTCATGCTTCTGGCAGGTGGAATAAATCTGGTCAGTGGATAATATATACTTCACCTACTATAGCATTGGCAAAACTGGAAATATTAGCAAATGAAAATAATCTTCCGCTTAAACGAGTGTGCATGACCATTGAAGTAAAAGAAGATGCTAAAATTTTTAAAGTGACTAAAGAAGAACTTCCTGACAACTGGATTGATAAACCATATCCATTATACTTAGTTGACTATACCATTGGATTTTTAGAATCCAAGTGCTTGTTGATGAGTGTACCTTCAGCTCAAAGCCATAGAGAAAACAATTTTTTAATAAATGTTCGTCACCCTGACTTTAGTAAGAAAGTAAAATTATTAGATGTTATAGAAGAACCTTTTGACCCTAGGTTGAGAGAATGATGAGAATTATATCAAAATCTATATACTTTAGTTGTTGAGTTTAAAGAAAAACATACTGTAAGTTAGAATTTAGTAGTAGACTATTTGTTTTTCATTTCTTATCTTTATTCAACCAGACAGGTGTGGTTTCAGACTTATGTTCTCTACTTATAATTTCTTTATATAATTCCGGTCTTCTTGCGTTTTTATATCTCCATCCACCTGAGAGTTGTATTTTTTCCTTGGTTATTTTTGAAATAGTTATCTCGTTATTAAAAGACTTAATTTCGGATAATACTTCACCATATGGATCAATTATCATAGAATTTCCATTCTTTAATTGTTCTCCATCATAGCCTATTGGATTTGTAAAAGCATAGTAAACTCCATTGTCATATGCTCTAGTTGGTAACCATCTCATTAACCATCTTCTACCTTTTGGACCATCAAATTCTAATCTCAACGAAACAGGATCTATTTCTCTATTTTGCCAATATTTATCATCAACATAATCTCTTCCCGGCATGGCAGAAGGAGTGCAACCTGTTACGTGTGGGGCAAAAATTAATTCTGCTCCAAGGAGTGTTGTGGCTCTTACATTTTCGACTATGTTATTATCGTAACAAATTAATATGCCACATTTCCACCCAAGTAAATCGAATACGCAATATTCATTTCCTGGAGACATATATTCACTTATAAATGGATGCAGCTTTCTGTGCTTAGCTACTATTCCATCTTTTGTTACGCAGATATATGTATTGAAAATTTCTCCATCTTCTTTTTCTACTAAACCAGCTAATATTGGCATATCATACTCTTTAGAAATGTCTATCAATGCTTGAGTACTTTTGCCATTAGGAACTTCTTCTGCAAGAGCTGTTATCTGTTCAAGATTTAGGTCTTTAGTAAATGTATAAGCAGTTATCGACATTTCATGGAAGCTAATTAAATCAGCTCCTTGAGATTTAGCCTTTTCAGTTAACCTTCTAATTACTGATAAATTATATGATTTATCTCCATCCTTTGGTTCAAATTGTGCTACTGCTATATTCATGACATTTATAATAGTTTATTTTCTTATTAGTAAGTTTACTTATCAGATACAAGTTGTTGAAAATCCTTTTGAAGGAATAATAAACCAGAAGTAAAGACTCATTTTTTACATATCTATTTTAGCATCAGACTTACTATACCAATGTTGTGTTGATCTTCCAATTTTGATTTTGAGAGTCCAGGTCCAATAGATATTTGTATACTTTCAATATCCTCAATATTTATTGGTTTTTCACTTTTGCTGATAAAATAATAAGGTAAAAAAGAAGGATAGGGTCGAGGCATGGTAATGGTTTTCACTTTTTCCAATTCAATAATTGGAATTTCATATTCTTTTAACCCTTTACCTATTTCAATTTGTTTCCCATATGCTGTTCCATCTTTTGTTACTATTGCAACCTGAATGGTCTCTGTCTCACTATTAATTGATCTGGCTTTTATGATCAAGGTTTTCTTTTCAGGTAGTTGCTTTCTTAAATGACTAATTTTATCATTTACGTAATACTTTACGGTATAGTCATAGATGACCTTCCCATTCAGGTTTTCATTATCTTTTTTGAAAAGTTTATTTACATTAATCTGATATTCGGATTCATTTATTTGATCTGTGGGAATCAATTTAGATTCTTTAGACCACCAACTATAGGAAAGATCAGACCAATCTTCTTGTGCATTAAATAAATAAATAGGCTGTTCTTTTTCTATTACACGCACTTTATATGGTGTACGATCATAAAAATACCAATCATAAGGAAATCCAGATTTTCCAGCAGGGAATGTTTCTACTTTGTTCCTGCTTTTCACATATATATAGTAGGTAAGGAAACCTTTGTTCATCTGATCTCGTGGAATTTCAGCAGTGTAATTAAACCCATCTTTTCGTTTCATATCAATCAACTTCCAGTTATACTCACTTGTAACTTGTACTTGAACAGTAAGAGCAGTATCGGGACTTATTACCTTTGCTTCAATAGTATATGGGGTATCTGCAGTAGCAAAATCAACGTTTTCATGTATCAAATAGGTTTTGTCAACCGATGATTCAGGAGCTTGAAATTCATTAAGTTTAATATTTTGCCATGTGTCGGAAGCTTTCCACTTGTTTTTCACTCCTGCTTTTGTAATAAGGTAAGTACCTGGGGAAACCATAAATTTGCCATCAGTAATTTTCGGCAAATACATATTTCCATCATTGAGTGGTTTTATATTAAAATTTGAACTCAGGTTTTTAAGTTTAATTTCCATACTTTTCTTATTCCACTGCACTACGGCCACTTTTTTGTCAAGACTATTTCTTCCATAGGGGTTATCAATAATAAGTGCATCAGGCATTACTTCTAATCGCCAAATACCATCTTCAAGCTTGTCTAAAAAATAAGCTCCTGTTCCATCATAGTTAACCATTGGTGAATTGCCTTTACCTGCGATATGACTAAGCTTTGATTCGTTTTTGGGTTTAACTATAGTGTTGTTAGTATAGAAGTATTTTTCTTCAGTATTAAACATGGCAAGATCTTGCTCGTAGTTTACAAAGAAGTCATCAAAAGAAGAGTTTTCTGGATACGATCCAAAATCTTTATACATAGGAATATTATGAAATATTTCAGAACAAATTTTCAAACTAATAGCTTTACTTGGGGTATAGGCTAAGTTCATGTAATGAGTATTATACTCTGTGTTGGCATATGCTAAAAACATAGGGTCATAAGAAAAATGGGTAGCAATTTGAATCCCAGCCTCTCTAAATGATCTAGCCATAGCAGGATATATATATGATTTACCTACATCGGCAGCATCAAATTCATACACGAGTTTTGCTCCCTTATATTTTTTGATTGAGGCATCGAATGGAATGTTATAATCATCCACATTGACTAATAAATTTCCTGATAATTCCTTCTGGTAGCCCAATCCTGTAGGATACCATTGAAAAGTACCTCCTTGAATATTTGCTTTAAAATAATCTTCAATTAAATGAACACTATGGCTGGTGTTATAAAATATAGGTTTTTTATAGCCCGTTTTTCGAATAGAATTAACCATCCCTTTGATAAACACTGTTACTTTGGCGGCTTCTTCTCTGTGGTGGGGTTCATTACTTATTTCAACAGCAATGAGATGAGGATCATTCTTGTAGGATGTTTGAGTATATGGGTTTACGTGATCCATAAATTGAGATAAATAATTTTCCTGAGCCTTGATAGCATTAGCATTTGTCAAACTACCATTCTTTCCATATTTATTAGAGAATCCAGGGGTAGATTCGTCTGGTTCTGGCCAGCCATTGCCCCAGTATGCAATTGGGGTTATAACATAGTTGATATTCCTTTCACTAAGTTTTTTCAATAAATAATCAAATGCGTTGAGGTGTTCATTTATTATAAGGTTACCAAGCGAGTCGCTAATTTCTGTATCCCATACATGTACTCTATACAGGTCTAGTCCTAGTCGGGAAAAATGATATACATCCTGATCAATTGCTTTTAAAGGGTCTATACCCAATTTATTTGCTGATCTATATGCATGTGCAAAAGGAACTGTATAGTTTCCCCCAAATCCTTTTATTTCTTCATTGTTATCTACCCACCTCATTACACCGTTGTCGTCTACAGTAACACCACCTCTGTCTGTTTTTTGATCAATTACCTGAGCTATTGCTATTTGAAAGGTGAGTGATATAGTAAATAATATACTTAAGAGTAGAGATAATTTCATGATAGAATTTTAAATAATGGTTCAAATATTTGTTGTATGCAATACATGTGATTAAAATGAAATTCAAAAGAGATTTCAAATTTAATGATACTCGATGATTCTTCCACAAATTGTAAATCTATTTCATAGAGATATTAACATGTTATTTAATGTCAGCTTAGTTTCATAATTCACCAGTTTTTATAAATATAGAATAGTAAAGACTTGTTTTATTGTTAACAATGTTGAGTTAGGCAACTCAACAGACTGTCTATTTATTTTTTGGTGTGAGGTAACTTTTGTTACAGTATTAATTTAATGAAGTGACCAATTTTGTGTGATATAAGCAAATTGTACAAACTATAAAATAAGATGATTACAACTATAGAACCTCTACATTTTAAAACATTAAAGCTGGCTTCTGATGCCATAGTGATAGACGTAAGAAATAGGAAGGAGCAATATGAAGAAGGTCAGATTTCAGGTAATATTACCTTAGAAATGGGAACTAATTATTTTTATGAACAGCTGGAGGAATTAGATAAAAGTAAGCGGTATTTGGTGTATTGTCGTTCTGGTAATCGTAGTTTACAGGTTTGTGAACAAATGGACAGTATGGGATTTGAAGAAGTGTATTCCTTGAATGGCGGAATTATAAAATGGAAAGAAATTTTTGGGTAATAATAGCCCAACTAAAAGTTTTCACAAAAGGTTCAAGCGTCAGTTTGAACCTTTTTTGTTTTATTTGATTTAAAATAAGCAATTGAATTTTCAAATCTATAATGCATTAGCTCTTATGAAAAACCTAAAAACTTTCTATATTTAATAAAAGTACAATAGATATATCATATATTAATGTATGATATACGGTTGTTGGCTGCCATATTTCTTTTAGCGGTATGACATCTTCAGCATGCTTATAAGACACTTACTCTTTTGTATAAATCAAGGAATTAAATCCTTTTAAAAATGTGCGATTTTGGAAGTTAATCAATTGAAAGTTACCCTCTTTAATGTCTTCAATAGACCAAACTCCTGAATCTTCTTCTATCTTAACTCCACTAATAAATGGAGATTCGATTTCTTTTATTTCTACCCACGTATAGTCCTCATTAATATTCAAATATCTTGTTGTCTTAACTGGTTTTGTATAATAGTCACTCGTTACCTTATAATAGCTAGTGTAGCTTCCAACAACACTGCTATCATATCCACTAATTTTTAAAAATGGAAACAAGTACAAATATGTTTTAGAATCATCGTTATATGTAAATCCATTATAGAAATGGTATGAAAGTGTGTTATTGTAGTGTATTCGTAAAGTATCACCTTCTCTTTCCCAGATTCCAGTTGAAATATATGGTTCAGGTGGAGTTGGTGCATAGTTAAATGAATACCATTGAACAGTATTCTCAATACCAAATTCAAAGGACTCCTTTTCATTTTGTTCATCAATAACACCATCATCAATAACACCATCATCATTGACATCGAATATATATGAATAAATTCCCTGGTTAATTTCAGATCCGGTATGTATTTCTGGAATTATCTCTAAATCTAGCTCTGATTCAACATTGTCGCATGAAAAATAAAAAATCGGCACCATTATTATATATATATATTATAGGTTTCATAATAAAATAGTTAAGGAACATATAATTTTCATGTAAATAAAAGAATTTAAAACTCTATTTCCTATGTATTTTCAAGTGAATGATTTAAACAACGCTGCACAACAACATCCATCAGGTATTTGGTAGCATTCGGTATGCTGACAGTTCGTCAATAGTTTTGTATATAAGTTTCTGGAGACAGAATCGTAGGTGTAAAATCCGCCACGCCTGTTGGCTGAGGCCGTTTAGCTTACCGCATTCATCAAATCTCATCTGAACTTTTTAGGCTTGCATAAAGTTATCTAATTAGCTAACTTTGTTCAATGAATGAAAACGATGATATTAGAAAAGTAATAATCTTCGGGGAACATTTCTGGGAGTTTTATAATAAGCGGACTCAAAAAGTAAAGGATAGAATTAACTGGACTATTAAACTAATTAAAACAGTTGGACGAATTTCAGAGAAATACTTCAAAAATATCAAAGGAACTACATTGTATGAAATGCGGATTATTTCTGGTTCCAATATTTACCGGATATTCTGCTTTTTTGATAAAGGACGATTAGTTGTAGTGTTGAATGGCTTTCAAAAGAAATCCCAAAAGACACCCAAAAATGAAATAAAATTAGCAGAGAGACTTCAAAAACAATATTATGATGAAAAAGAAAACTAAAATCATTGACTTTGACCATCACTTAGATGAACAATATGGCAAACAAGGGACTTCAAAACGAGAAGCTTTTGAAGAAGGGTTTGAAGCTTTTCGACTAGGTGTTATGCTACAAGAAATGCGTAAAAATCAAGGTTTAACCCAAGAACAGCTTGCAAAAAAATGTGGTACGACAAAAACATATATTTCTAGGATCGAAAACAATGTGAGTGACATTAGGCTTTCTACATTAATGCGCATAATCCGAGAAGGACTTGGTGGACATTTAAGACTGAGTGTAGAAGTATAGCACGAAAGCCCAGATGGTATTTGAAATCATAGCAAGATAATAATGGGTTATTGCTGCTCTTTACTACTTGTGGGTGTGCCAATTCTACGGTTTATCTTTTTAAAAAGATAAAAAATAAAAGCCAATCTACAGGATTGGCTAAGTAGTAAATTGAACGTGTATTGCTTCCTAATCGCTACAAAATTTATACTGTGGAGTAGAACCCCAAAAAAACACCAACAATCAATTCATTATAGCATTAACAATTCCATCATCCCCCAACTCGTTTTACATTATACCCGTCTTTATTTAGCATATCCATTACTTTTTGTCGTACATCTCCCTGAATAAGAATTTCTCCATCTTTAGCACTTCCGCCTACACCACATTTCGACTTTAATTTTTTTCCTAAATCTTTCAAATCATCTTCCGTTCCAACAAAGCCAGTTATGAGGGTAACTTGTTTTCCTCCTCGTGCTTTTTTATCAAGTTGAATTTTTAAATGTTGTTTGCTAGCCGATAGCGTTTCAATATTAAAATCATTCTCCTGTTGATAATCAAAATCATCACTGGTAGAATACACCACACCATCTCTATTTTTCCAGTTATTTTTTTTCTTAGCCATACTCAAATATACAAGTAGTAATAATTTAGAGCAAAGTTGAAAAAATTAGATTGAAAAGGATCAATTCTAATGATTAAATATTAGGCTAGTATTAGGTATAAAACTACAATTGATTTCAAATTCTTGAATCGTCTTGCATTCACCGATAGCTATTCATATTTTGTAGCATATATTAAAAATCTATGGCAAAAATAATTTCATTTATTAGTAGAAAAGGAGGAACAGGAAAAACAACCAATGCTATTAATTTGGCAACTACGTTACATGATATGGGACATAAAATATGTCTGATTGAAACAGATACTAACTACACCTTGAATACTTTACGGCAAATGGAGCTTTATAAATTAGACGATAAAGCACAAAATTTATTCGAAATTTTAGGTTCGGAAGATAATAAAATTGCTGATGAACTAAATAAAATAAAATCGAGTAATAAGCTGGATTATATTATTGTGGACAGTGCAGGTAAAACTACTGACGAGGGAATTAAAAAATTGGCAATGGAGAGCAGTGCCATAATCGTCCCTACAAGTCTTACCCAAAACGATTTGCTTGTGACTTATCAAACCGTTACCGATTTAACTCCTGCTCGTGAGATCAATAAAAATTTAAAAATCATTGTATTGCCAAATCGTATTCATAGTTTAACTGGAAGCCATACTGTTTATGATGCGTTAAATAACTTAGATGCTCATATATTACAAGCCCGAGTACCTCAACGCACTATTTTTGTTAATTTTAGTACTATAAAAGCTGAAAAACAGTATGCTGATGTGGCCAATAAAATTTTAAACGAAATAAAATGAGTGCTAAAAAGAAAAACCCACTTAAAGATCTTAGTGCTTTCTTAGCACATCAGGAAGAGACTACAAAAGTTCCTCAACCTAAAAAAATATCAGAAGCTGAGGCTTTTTTGGAGAAAAAACCCACTCAAATTACTAATGTTAGTCGCCCAGCAAAAATTGCAGTAACAGATGAAGTAAATGCTGAAACCATAAAAAACCTATTGATTGATCTTTCTGAAAATAAAGAGACAGATTTTCGAATCGAGTTATATGATATCATAAAAGGAGTATTAGAAAAACTTAATGAAAGCACTCCTGCTGATAAAATGTTGATTAACACGGTGTTGTATCTTGCCAATCAAGACAATTGGAAAGAAGCTGTGAAAACATATTGGGAGAATTAGGGGCAAGGGCTCAAACTTATTTATTTTTTTAGAATTAATTACCTAAATTTCTAGGTATGAACTTTAAACTACTAGTGCAATTCTTACTGAAGGCAAGTTTTGTATGTGTAATAATAGCTTGTGGAACACCCAATATTTCAAAAGCTCAAGAAGGAGCTTTTTTAATTTCTAAGCATTCCCCATCAGAGAATAATAATCTTTATTTTGATCTTACTGTTTCGGAAGAAGGCAACACTTATATAGCCTCAAAAAACGGTATAATAAAATATAATGGTATTCAAAACAAGATTATAGATACAGGAGGGGCAGTTTTGTCTATTATGAATTCCTCTCAAAATATCATCTATGCAGGAGGAGTAGGAGGGTTTGGTTTTATTAATTCAAAGGGATATAATGAGTCATATCAACCAATACTAAAACAAGACAATATTGTTATTGTTGACATCAAACATGTTAATAAGAGTGTCTATGCTATTTCTGAAAACATTCTTTTTGAATACAATACTCTATCTAGTACAGTCAGTCAATTTACGGATGAAATGGCAGGACAGTTTTATCAAGTTTTTGAAATAGATAACAGAATATTAATCTCAACGGAGAATAAAGGCGTATTGGAGCTGATTAACAATCAACTAGTTACTACTGATATAGTATTGTTTCAAG
>JAOUKH010000084.1 GCA_029882685.1 Cyclobacteriaceae bacterium | reverse complement strand
TAATTTCAAAATTGGCTTTATGAGGTTTAGCATAACCAGACGGGTTGAAGTAGACACTATCCATACCTACATTATTTGCCCCAGCAATATCTGTTTTTAAATTATCGCCTATCATAATGGATTCTTTATTTTTACTATTTGTAGCATTAAAGGCGTACTCAAAAAATTCTTTTGAAGGTTTTTTGTGTCCTATAGTTTCGGAAGTAATCACTTTATTAAAGTATTTTTTTATTCCTGCTTTAGTCATTTTTATTTCTTGTACGTCACTAAACCCATTTGTCAAAATATGGGTGTCGTATTTTTGAAATACGTACTCCAATACTTCAATGGTATCAGGCATTAAATGTGTTCTTCTTGGGCATTCAAATAAATAGAATTCAGAAATATACTGAGCTAAAGATATGTCATAAACATCAGATCGTTCTAAAATTTTTATAAACCGTTCTTTCCTAATTACTTCTTTATCAATTTTTCCTTTGTTGTACTTATCCCAAAGATCGTTATTAACTTTATTGAAATTTTTTAAAAATATTTCCAGTCCTGAAGAATCACTTGAAATATGTTTAATATAAATTTCCGACAATACTTCTACAGAGTTAGTATCATAGTCCCACAATGTATGGTCAAGATCAAAAAATAGCACTTTATATTTCACCATGTTTTTTGCTCCAATTTATTTGCCGACAATTCTCTATTAGAAAACAGCGTGTTATAGGTTTCTATATCCATTTTTAACATTTGATCTTTATCAAAAAAAGCAAAAATTTGTTTAATAATATCTCTCAATTCATCCTTTATGAAGTAAAACATCCATTGATCCTGTTTTCTGACATTGAGAATTCCTGAATTTTTTAAATATGTAATATGACGAGACGTTTTAGTTTGGGTAAAATCAAGAATGTGTTCCAAATCGGAAATACACATTTCATTCTTTTTATAGATTAAGTGAAGTATTCTTATTCTTGACTCATCGGAAAGGGATTTAAAAACCTGGGCACCTACTGGAAGGCTAAAATTCTTTAAACGCATAACATCATTTTCATCGAATTAAAATTAAACAACAAATATTAAGTAAACTAATGTTGTTAATATTAAACGCTTATTGATAAATTTGAAATTCTTTTGAATAGAAATGTATTGAATACCGCTAATATAAAGTACTTGCTTCTGCTGACTATTGTGCTTATCTCTAGTTCAGCAATCAATAAAGTTTTTGCACAAGGTCAAAAACGTATTGTACAACTATCAGGGATTATTGTAGGTGATAACGATTCCAATGGTGCTCCTGGCGTGCATATATATGTACCAAAAGCTGGCAGAGGGACCACAACTAATTATCAAGGGTATTTCTCAATGCCAGTTCTGGCAAATGACAGTATTGTAATTAGTGCCGTAGGCTATCAAAAGCAAAGCTACATAGTACCTGACGATCCTAAATTAGGAGATAACATTACTTTATTAATAGAGTTAGTTACTGACGTCACTTATTTGGATGAAGTACAAATTGTACCATTTCCTACAGAAGAATTATTTAAGGAAGCAATTTTAGCTCTCAACTTACCTATTGACACTGACCAGTATAACAGTGACCAACTTAGTGGGGAACTATTAGCATACATGGCCAGTGTAACGCCCATGGATGGCAATCAAAATCACTGGAATTTTATTAATCAACAAATATATTATCAGCAAAATAAGTATTTAGTTCCCACCAATCCATTCCTCAATCCTTTCAACTGGGCTAATTTTATCCAAGCCATAAAACGAGGAGATTTTAAAAGGAAATAGGTGTGATTTTGCATTGACACTAATACATTCGCCTACCAAAAGAATTCTTTTCAAAAAGAATCAAATTACAACTATTTATTACACACAAACCTTTATGCTGTTTATGAATGCCAATTTGAAATTGAACTACATTATATTACGGCTATTATTATCATCAAAAATCATGTAAATAGCATATATTATTTATTCTGATAATAACGTTTAACATAAAATGACTTCGTTTTTTTTGAATAGACTATATAAGTATTAGTTTTTTCTAAACAAGAAAATAGAATTGAGTTACTACAAATCCATATTCAATAAAATTATATTCATGCTAATGATTAATGCATTAGTAATGAGTACTGCATATAGTCAGGAAACTATTTTACCCAAAGCTATTAAGCTTATTCAAAAGAATAAAAATGATGTTGCCCAAAAGTATTTGGAAAAACTGGTTGAAAAAGATAGTGTAAATCCAGAATACTATTATTCTTTTTCTATCATATACCTTACTGATTCTCTATCTGTTTATAATGTAGATACTTCTTATCAACACATAAATACTGCTATAACACAATTAAATAGTATCGATGATTCTAAAATTTTAGACAAACTTAATAAGGATGGTATTGATAGTATAGCTTTGATTAATCATAAAACAAAAATCGAAAGTGCTGCATTTGCAGAATCACAAAATAAAAATACCGAAGATGGTTATAATTATTTTTTAAGCTTTTATACCCATAATAATTGGTCAGACTCTGCTGTTGTTCTTAGAAACATTGTAGCATACCAATCAGCATTAAAAGAGAATACTTATAGTAGCTACAGAAAGTTTATGAAAACATATCCCAATGCCAATGAAGTAAAACAGGCACTGGTTAGGTTCGAACGTTTATATTTCGATGAGACTACTAAAGATAATAAACTTTCCAGTTACATAGACCTTCTAAAAAAATATCCAAAAACATCATATAGAGAAATTGCCGAAGAACAGATTCTTAAACTATCTACTCTCACTAGTTCAAACAATAGTTTTATGAAGTTCATAGCTTCGTATCCAAAAAGTAAGTGGGTAAAAACTGCTACTAACTACATTTTCCATCTTAATAGGAGCAAACTTCCTTCCCATCTATTAACCGATTCTCTCAATAACGTTAACGAAGTTGACAACAAACTTATTTTTCCTTTTTACAAGTTCGGATTATATGGTTTTATTTCAGATCAAGGGTCTGAATTTATAGCACCAAAATACAGTCAAATTTCTGATGAATATACTTGTAACGTAGCTAATGATGATTTTTTACTTATAAGCAAAGAAGATACTAAAGCAATTGAAAATAAATTAGGACACAAAATTTGGATCGGCAACTATGATCAGGTATCTGATCTAGGAAGTGGAATACTTTCCATTAAAAATGGACGTAATACTACTATAATTCATAAATCTGGACTAGAAATTTTAAGTGGATTATTTGACAATATCAAATTGGTGAATGGTCATTTTTTGGCAGTAGAACAAAATAAAAAATGGGGGCTATACTCATTATTAGGTTATCCTATTTTGAAAACTGAATTTCAAGAAATTGAAGGAATAAGTGAGTATATTATTCTTACAAAAAATGATAGTTACGCTATAACCAATGCTGATCATTTAACACAAGTATCAGAAGGAGGGTTTCTACGATTCAATTATATCTATACCGATTACGAATTGCTAAAATCAAATAATTTGTATGTGGAAAATAATGGCATAGCAAATATTATCAATCCAAATTTAGAATATATGTTGCCCTTAACCATACAAGAGCTAGAATTTATTCCAAGTGGAATTATGGTGAAGCAAAATAATATAAACATGTTTTATTCATATGATTTTCAACTTATCACTGAAAATCAGTTTTACAAATATGCATATAATAAGACAGACGTTTTTATTAAGAATAGTATGCAATGGCAAAAACTAAATGAGGAATTACTGTATGATTCAGTAATTATTTTCTCCAATAATATAAGTATGGGTGTAAGGCTTGACTCCAACACTTTTTTTCTTCAGAAAAACAGATTACATAAATCTGTAGAAGAAAAGTTTCGAATTATTCGTGATAATGGATATCACCATGATAAGGAAGAATATTTAGTGTTCACTTATGATGATTTTATTAATGTTTATAATCTTCGAGGCAAAGAGATTTTTAAAGGTGAAGTAGAAAAAATTAGTGCCTTAGGTCCAAATCTTATAGTTATACAACAATCAGGGAAAAAAGGCGTGATTGATTCAGAAGGTAATACTATAGTACCAATGACTATGGATGCTATTGCCAATTATAATAATGGCTCCTTTGCCATGCTCTCTGATTCCAAATTTGGAATTTATAGTAAAGACAGTGTAAGCATAGCACCAGAATACAGCAGGGCACTGAAGGAGTATAGCCGTGATTTCTTTATAGCTTATAAAGATGATTATTATGGTTTAATCAATAAAATGAACGAAAGCGTTACCAATTTTGAGTTTGAAGAAATTCGATATTGGAATGACACTTCTGCCCTTGTGAAACAAAATTTTCAATGGAAAATTTATGACTGGAATAGAAAGAAAGTAATCATCCAAAACATTAAAGGTTTTGAAGATTTATCTAATAAGAACGATGAAATTATTTCAAAAATGCTAATTGAAGATAATTATGGCATTTATAGTAATAAAAGAGGTACAATAATACCAGTTTCTTATAGTGACATCTTAGATATCGGCACAAATGATCAGTCCATTTATTTAGCTGAACGTAATATTGAAGGTGCCGATTTTTATGTGACTATCTACTATAATAGTATGGGCGAAATTATCCATAAACATGCATATGAGGCTAAAGATTATCAAAAAATATTATGTGATATGGAGTAACTACGTTTAATCAATAGCAAACGCATTAAAATTTGATTAAAAGACCAAGGCGTTGCCTCACCTTTAGTATGTGGAATAAATTATCATTGCGCCTATCATATCCACATTGTTAAACATCAAATTTTCAAGTGGTTGCACTGATCCATCCCATTGAATAAATTTTTGAAAGACAAGCCTTTTGTGATTCTTCTTTTTTAGGAGGTTGAAAATCCTTATACTTAGCATCGAATTACAAAATAACAATGTCAAAAATCGAACAATTTAGTAATCGTTGGGGTATTATTTTAGCCTCATTAGGAATGGCAATTGGTGCAGGTAATATTTGGCGTTTCCCTAGGTTAGCTGGTCAATATGGAGGCACATTTATTGTTCTATGGATTCTTTTTTTATTAATCTGGTCGATTCCTTTACTCCTTGCAGAATTTGCTATAGGTAAAAAATTTAAAAAAGGAGTAATAGGTTCGTATGCGAGTCTTGCAGGTAAAAAATATACTTGGCTAGGCTTTTTTATCACTATTTGCACCCTTGGAATTGCATTTTATTACTCTATAGTGACCTCCTGGTCATTACAATATTTAGGCATTTCAATTATTAATGCCCTTGACCCACTTTTTTTAGAACCATCCTTAACTGAAAAATTAATACAAAATCCTTCTTACCTCACTACACAATGGGATAACGTAGCAAATGGTAACTGGCTAACCGTTGCCCTATACATTTCTGTAGTAATAGTTGGCACATATTTACTAGTGAAAGGGGTAAAAAAAGGGTTAGAACGAGCTAATAAAGTGTTAATTCCCTCATTATTTATTCTATTAATACTTATTGCTTTCACAGCTTTAAATATGAAAAATGGCGTGAAAGGGCTAGAATACATGTTTTCTATTGATTTTAGTTTATTTAGTAATCCTAAAGTTTGGATTGAAGCACTATCACAATCAGCTTGGAGTACTGGTGCTGGTTGGGGGTTAATGATGACTATCTCTGCATACACGCGATCGAATGAAGACGTTACTCTTAACACATTTGTAGGTGCCTTTGGAAATAACACAGCTTCATTATTAGCTGGAATGGCCATATTGCCTGCAGTTTTTGCATTATCAGCAAGTGAGCATGAAGCTATTAGTTATCTCCAATCAGGAAATCAGGAATTAACTTTTACAATAATTCCTAAACTATTCGCAAGTATTCCTGGAGGATCAATTCTTTCTATCGTGTTTTTTTTGGCATTATTTTTAGCTGCTTTTAGCTCTTTATTACCTATGATAGAGCTATTCACTAAAAATTTAATAGACCTCGGTATAACACGTAAAAAATCTGTAAGTAGAGTAATACTTTTTTTTATACTGTTCGGACTCCCTTCTGCATTGAGCCTTAGTTATTTTTCAAATCAAGACTGGGTTTGGGGAGTTGGGCTAATTGTGACAGGCATGTTCATTATGTTTGGCGTAGTAATATATGGAGCAACTAAGTTTAAAACTGAATTGGTTGACGGAGATTCTGATTTCAAAATACCTACTAAATATTTTACCATCTGTATTACGGCAAATATTGGCGTTGCTTTATTTCTTATTTATTGGTGGTTATCTCAAGGATATAGTACAAATCCCTGGTTTAATGAATACGGGTTTTGGAATGTATTTGACACTTACAGCAATGCATCAGTAGTAACACAATGGGGAATAGTATTACTCATAGGTTACTTACTAAATAATTATTTATATCGAAAATTTGTTATCGACCAACCAAAATGAGTATTACTGCAATTATAACCATGATTATTTGCTTAGGCAGCATTATTGGAGGCTTTATCTATTTTTTAGCTATGGCTATAAAAAAGGAAAAAAGCCTTTCTAACAAAGAAGATTAATTTAATATCACAAACCAATAGTAATATGTATTTCTATAAAATAATGTTTTAGATGCAATAACTAAACAACCTCACCTCCACAACTTGATCCAGCTCCAGCGGTACAACCATAACAATGTTGATTAAGCTCTATATTTCTTTTATTAAGTTCGTCTAGGTTAAATTCTGAGATATGTTTTGTTTTACTATT
Organism: Cyclobacteriaceae bacterium; assembly: GCA_029882685.1. Classification (GTDB taxonomy): domain Bacteria; phylum Bacteroidota; class Bacteroidia; order Cytophagales; family Cyclobacteriaceae; genus JAOUKH01. Next base: position 7,511 of record JAOUKH010000084.1, on the reverse strand, counting down.
CACTTTCAATTCTAACATTTGATTGAAATCACAGTCGTACAAATACCCATCCCAGCCAACAGAAATAGTATCACGGCACATTACTCCCATTGCAGCTGAAGGGTTAAAAGCATCGACTAGCTTTTCCATATAACCTTCATAATTATCACTTGCCACTAAATACTCCAAAAATCTGCTTACAGGTATGTTTGTAATCGCAAAAAGACTATTGAACTCAACATCAAAGCCCTCTTTTAGTTTTTTTGTAAACTCAGCCTCTAGCTCATTCTGTGAACCTGGTAAAAAAGCACCTGTAGGATTATATACGAGATTTAAAATTAACTCACTTCCCTCTTTTCCATAGCCAACTTCATTCAGCATTTTTAATGCTTTTACAGACTTTTCAAAAACTCCTTCTCCTCGTTGTGCGTCTGTTCTACGAGCAGCAAAATACGGTAATGATGAGATGACCTCAACTTTATGTTTCTTGAAAAATTGAGGTAAGTCGTTATATTTTGGATTAGCCAAAATAATGGTAAGGTTACAACGCACCATTATCTTCTTTCCCATTTTCGAGAGTTCTTCAACAAACCAACGAAAGTCAGGATTCATTTCTGGTGCTCCTCCAGTAAGATCAACTGTAGTTATGTCTGTACCTTTTAAAGCTTCCAGGCACTGTTTCATAGTTACCCGAGACATTATTTCTTTTCTATCTGGGCCAGCATCTACATGGCAATGTTTACAAGTTTGGTTGCACATTTTACCCATGTTCACCTGAAGAATTTGAATACCAGTAGGTAAAAGAGGGTAAAGATTGATCGCTTTGAGTTTATCAGAAAACGTAGGTAGCGATATGTTTTCTAACTCGTTAGTAGAAAGCACCTTTAACTGAGTTGATGCATTCGCTAATTCATGCGCCCGGAATTGTAAAGATTTTGTTGCCAAAGCCATATTTCTACATTGTTAAATCCTTCGTTTTATTCATCATTTGAACACCGTGCACCAATGAAGCTCCTCCACGTATTGCCGCAGCTACATGCACTGCCTCCATCATCTGTTCTTCATCTGCCCCTTTTTCAAGTGATCCTGATGTATAGGCATCAATACAATAAGGACATTGGATGGCGTGAGATACAGCTAGTGCTATCAACGATTTTTCACGTGCTGTTAATGCTCCTTCTTTAAAAACATCTCCATAGTAGTCAAAGAACTTTTTAGCTAATTCAGGCTGAAATTCTTTTATATCACCAAATTTGGATAGGTCAGCAGGGTCGTAGTATGTTTTACTCATAAATTTAGACTTAAATTTTAAATGGATAAAGATAGGTTGTTTCATACAACCAACTTGTCATTACTAATACATAACAAAAATATTCAATTACAGTTCGATAATATCATACATACAGAGAAATCGAGTTTAAAAATAATGGTTATTTGGAGGCTCTAAACTTAATGCTTAAGTCTGAAAATCGTTAAAGCCTTCATCATCTAGTGTTTTATTTTCTTGATGGTTAAGATTTCTACATTCTTGATTCCGATAAAACGGAATCAAGTTTGCAAAATGACAACCTAGAAGTAAACCCGATTTATTTTGAGTTACATAAAGTTATAATGATTACAGACAAGCCTTCGAAAAGAACCATAATATAGCTAAAAACAAAAAAAGGCTGTTCCCTTTGGAAACAGCCTTCAAATATTGTCAGTAATAAACTACCCTAAACTAATAGATTTCATAGTAGTCATAGCAGACCTAAGCTCTTCGCCTATGTACTCAATAGGGTGGTTACGAATTGTACTATTAACAGCAATTATTTGCTGGTTATCAACCCCATTATCAATGCCTTTATTAAAGTTAGTGCCAATAAGATTTGTTTCAACACCTTTCATAAAGTCTTCCAAAAGAGGCTTACAAGCATGATCAAAAAGGTAACATCCATACTCTGCAGTATCAGAGATTACACGATTCATTTCAAACAATTTCTTTCTTGCAATGGTATTAGCAATTAATGGTGTTTCGTGAAGTGACTCATAGTAAGCTGACTCTTCTTTTATACCTGCTTCTGTCATTGTTTCAAAAGCTAGCTCTACACCAGCTCTCACAAAAGCAACTAACAACAAACCATTATCAAAATACTCTTGCTCTGGAATTTCAACATCAGCAGCAGGTGTTTTTTCAAAAGCAGTCTCACCAGTAGCAGCACGCCATGTCAATAAGTTTTTATCATCATTTGCCCAATCAGCCATCATAGTGGATGAAAATTCACCACTCATAATGTCATCCTGATGCTTCTGAAACAATGGACGCATAATGTCTTTCAATTCTTCAGAAATTTCAAATGCTTTAATCTTAGCAGGGTTAGACAGGCGATCCATCATACCAGTGATACCACCATGCTTCAAGGCTTCAGTAATAGTTTCAAAACCGTACTGAATAAGCTTAGATGCATACCCAGCATCAATACCTTTTTCAATCATCTTATCGAAGCTAAGAATAGAACCAGTTTGAAGCAATCCGCAAAGAATTGTTTGCTCTCCCATTAAATCAGACTTTACTTCAGCAACAAATGATGATTGTAATACTCCAGCTCTATGTCCGCCAGTAGCAACACAATAAGCTTTTGCATATGGCCAACCTTTACCTTCAGGATCATTTTCTGGGTGAACCGCTATTAAAGTAGGTACACCGAATCCTCTTTTATATTCTTCACGTACTTCTGTACCTGGGCACTTTGGAGCCACCATAATCACAGTGATATCCTTACGTATCTGCATCCCTTCTTCCACAATATTAAAACCGTGAGAATAAGAAAGTGTAGCACCTTGTTTCATCAATGGCATAACAGCATTTATTACACTAGTATGCTGTTTGTCTGGTGTTAAGTTAACAACCAAATCTGCAGTAGGAATAAGCTCCTCATAAGTGCCTACAACAAAATTGTTTTCAGTAGCCTGTTTCCAAGATTGCCTCTTCTCTTCAATAGCGGCAGTTCTAAGCGCATAAGAAATATCCAAACCAGAATCTCTCATGTTAAGACCTTGGTTCAAGCCTTGAGCTCCACATCCAACAATAACTATCTTTTTACCTTTAAGCGCCTCAACACCATCGGTAAATTCACTACCATCCATAAACTCACAAACACCAAGTTGATCCAATTGCTCTCTTAGTGAGAGGGAATTAAAATAATTAGCCATATCTATATCTTTATATTAAACACCTTTTCAAACACAAATATCCGAATCGATTAAACAATAAAATAGTTCAAAAAAAGAAAATTTAGGTACTTTTCAATGATTTTTTTCGGAACTGCGATGGGGTAAGTCCTGTAGACTTCTTGAAAAACTTGGTAAAGTAGGATTGATCATTGTAATTAAGCTGTTGTGCTATTTCAGAAGCAGTTAAATCCGTATATATCAATAACCTTTTGATTTCTAATATATTTCGTTGCTTTATTATGTCCATAGACGTTTGTCCTGATACAGACTTCACCACTTGTGTAAGGTGATTAGGTGTTACATTAAGCCAGTCGGCATATTGATTGATACTAGGATTTTCTTGGTACTTTTCCTCGATAAGCTGCCTAAATCGTTTTACCAAAACATGCCCTTTGCTTTTTTCTTCTGTTTGAAATGCTTTAGGGTATAGCCCGTGGCAGTAGTTCAAAATTAAATCGAGTAAGGAATTAATAATCTCATGCCGATCATTAGAACCTTCCATTTGCTTACACCCTTTTATAAAGAGAGAAGTGAGAAAACGTAAGTCTTCCTCATCTTTTAATATTAATGGGTCATTACCATGTTTTATATTGAAGAAAAAAGGGAACTCCAATAATATATTTTGATTGTTTTTATTGAGAAGATAAAAATCGGCAGTGAATAAAAATATATAACCAGCAATATCTTGCGACAGTTCCAGTTTATGAGCCTGTCCTGGGCTTAAAAAGAAAATACAAGGCGGTGTTATCTTATATTGATTGTTATCAATAATATGGTTACCAGAACCTGCTGTAAGAAAAAGCACCTCGTAAAAATCGTGCCTATGTGGATATTGTACTTTAAAATGTCTGTTAGCATCAAATACCTCCACTTCATAGGGTTTTTCTTTATTCAATAATCTTTTAAATCGATCGATGCTATAAATAGGAATTCCTTTTTTCAATGACATTATTGTAAACTTAACAGGTAATCATTTCATATTTAATGCATTCTTCATTAGCCTTTTTCAAGTGATCCTGAAAGTATAAGCACCTATACAAGAGCATTGAATGGCGTGAGATGCTACAAATTCTTCAATAAATTTAGACTTAAATTTTTAAATAGATAAAGATAAGTTGTTTCTACAATCATCATGTCATTACTAATGCATAACAAAAATATGCAAATACAGTTCGATTATATCATTCATCTACCTATTTTGAGCTAAAATAATAACTAGATAAGGTTAATATGAATACTAATAAACCTTCTATAGATAAAAAGACTAAAGAACATCCACATAATGTTTTGATAACTTTTTGGTCTTTCATAAGCGATATATTGAACCTCAAGAAAGGTGCAGACATACCTGGCACAATTGAAGGGATCAAAAAAGACATTGATTTTAAAGGCCCAAATGTTTATATTCTTATCTGTTCAATAATTATTGCGTCTATTGGGCTTAATGTAAATTCTTCTGCTGCAATAATTGGCGCAATGCTTATATCACCATTAATGGGGCCAATATTAGGTTTAGGGTTATCAATAGGCACTTACGATTGGCATACTTTAAAAAGGTCATTAAAAGGTTTAGCAATAGCTGTTTTTGTAAGCCTTCTCACTTCTTTTATATATTTCAAAATCTCTCCTTTACAGGAAATTCAACAGGAATTACTATCCCGAACTCGCCCTACAATACTTGATGTATTTATAGCTCTTTTTGGAGGTCTCGCAGGAATTGTTGCTGGTTCCAGAAAGGAAAAAAGTAATGTAATACCTGGTGTAGCTATTGCCACAGCACTAATGCCACCACTTTGTACGGCAGGTTTCGGGCTTGCCACTCAAAATTACACCTACTTTTTAGGAGCATTGTACTTGTTTTTTATCAACTCTGTTTTTATTTGTTTGGCTACTATTCTAATCGTTCGTTACATGCATTTTCCATTAGCCTCATGGGTGGATGATAGAAAAAAACGAAGAACTAGAATACAGATAGCGGTATTTGTATTCATAGTTGCCATACCAAGTGGCTTTATATTTTGGGATGTAATAAAGGAATCTGTATTTAAAAATAAGGCTGAAAAATTTATTACGGAACAGGTTAAATTCGAAGGAGCTGAAATCATAAATAAAAACACCATTTATCATCGTGATTCCATCTCAACTATTGAAATATTTTTAATTGGTGAACATGTTACACCTGATGCACAAAATAGGGTTGCAGCATTACTACCCAGCTTTGGATTAAAAAAAACGAACATTCAATTTTATCAAAATGAAGGTGCTAGTAAGGAAATTGAAAGTATGGCTGGTAAATTAAGTCAAGAGCTAAGGGTTGGTATTATAGAGGATTTATATCGTAAAAATGAAGAATTACTACGTAATAAGGATGAACGAATTCAGTTTTTGGAAGATAAATTATTTTTAATTCAAAAAGACTCTCTTCCTCTTCATTCCATTGAGAAAGAACTGAAAATTCAATACGAACATCTTGAAAAGTTCGCTTATGCTCAATCTTTAGAGTTTTCCAAAGATGGAAAACTAGACACAATACCAACATTTCTAGTGCACTGGAACAGCTATTTTTTGAGTAAGTACAGAACTACTGAAAAAAAGAACACAGAAATGAAATTAGAAAAGTGGTTAGAGGCACGTTTGGGTTTAGATACCGTTCGTATATTACATTATTGACAATTAAAAATATTGAATTCACTTCTTCAGTCATAAATACTAAATTAAACTACCTATGAAAAAAGGATTAATCGTATTAGGGATATTTGCATCTCTTCATGTATTTGGGTGGGGTGTGATTGGACATAGAACCGTAGGGTATATAGCAGAACAACACTTGAACAAAAAAGCTAAAAAAGAGGTAAAACGAATTTTGGGAAACGAAACCTTAGCTATATCCAGTAATTGGATGGACGAAATTAAATCGGATGATAATTATGACCACACACACAAATGGCACTATGTAACTATACCAGATGGTAAAAGTTACGAAACATCTGATAAAGAACCAGATGGAGATATCATCCAAACTATAGAGCGACTTATCAATGAATTAAAATCAGATACCCTGAATTTGAATACCGAAAAGGAAAATTTAAAAATGCTTGTACACTTAGTAGGAGATTTACATCAACCTTTACATGTGGGAAATGGAACAGATAAAGGAGGTAATGACATAAAACTAAAATGGTTTTGGAGTAGCTCTAACTTACACAGAGTTTGGGACAGTGGTATGATTGACAGTAAACAATACAGTTATACAGAATTGGGAAATACTATTGACCATGCAACAGATCAAGAAATAAAGAACTGGCAAAGCACCAATATCAGAGATTGGGCACATGAATCGATGGAATTGCGTGATCAGTGCTATGAAAACATTCCTGAAAATAAAAGTATCAATTACGAGTACTCCTACAAAAACTGGAATTTAGTACAAAAAAGATTGCTTCAAGCAGGCATTAGACTCGCAGGGGTTATAAATAAAATTTATGGATGATACTACAGGGCTAACGCATTTAACTTTCCAGTAAGTCATTCCGCATGTTTTATTGGCTATTGCCAATAAAACATGCGGAGGAATCCTAACCAACATGACATGTATTTACAATATGGTCAAGGTTTCTACTCCCGACAGGTCGGGATCGAAATGACACAAGAATTTTAAATGCGTTCGCTCTGGATGATGCTATTGCTATTTGACATTTGAATAAACTATACTTTTTAACTTAAGATAATTTTATCGAACAACGAAGACCTATTGATAAAAACACTATTCGGTATAAATATGAGGTATAACATGACATATATCATAGGAATTTGCCTTAGTATCAATTAACTTAATCTGCTAGAATACGAATAGATTAAAGGTCATGAATAAGACGATTGAAAAACTGTTTTTCGTCATTTTAGCATTGGCTTTTACGCCTTTTGCATTTACATTAATGCCATTAATTGTATTGTTAGGTATTAGTGCAGGATTATACATGTTGATAGTGGCGTGGAAACAACAACATCATTTTGAGTAAAAAAATGATGACTAGATTTGACAAAAAGTATTGTTGAAGATACAATGCTCCTACTGATTTTAGCGAATGAAACGACCAGTCAGGAGAAATGTGCTATAGAAAACAATAATTCTCGACCTCATTACCAAGTAGAACCTTTTTATACCAACTAAGTTGATGCTATTTTATCTGTTATTTTTTGTTTCCTCTCTCTGGCGATAAGCCATAAACCCAAAGCATAAAACATATTAACAACGTAAAAGCTGTAGGTAAGTACAGTATGCAGCCCCATAGTTAATGTGCTATCTGTCGCAATTAACC
>JAOUKH010000241.1 GCA_029882685.1 Cyclobacteriaceae bacterium | reverse complement strand
ATTTTGTATAGTTGATTAATATGAAATGAACAATTTTCCATCTCTATTGATGCTTAACTCGGGAACCTCAGCCTGTGCATAGTTAAGAACATAACAACCTACCTGTCCAAGTCTTATAAACAATTTGTACATTCCTACTTCTTCACTAAATTCGTGGATTATATGTCAATAAAGATAAATTGTATATCTGGTCCACGAAATATTTCAACGGCAATCATGTACTCATTTGCGCAACGCAATGATACACAAGTTGTAGATGAACCCTATTATGGCTGCTATCTAAACCAGAATAATTCGGATCATCCAGGTAGAAATGAAATTATTGCCTCCTTGCCTACTGATTTTGATGCTGTTAATAAAACGCTAAACGAATTTGATGCCAAGCCTGTTTTGTTCATCAAAAATATGGCACATCATATTGTTGATCTTCAAATTGATGTATTGAGTCAATTTAAGAATGTATTTCTGATAAGAAACCCCTACCCTCTTATTGCATCTTTCGCACAAGTTATGCCTAACCCCAGCATCAAAGACATTGGTGTAAAAGACGAGTATGAGCTCTATATAAAGCTTAACGATCCCAATGCAATCATTATTGACTCTGGTGAATTACTAAACAATCCAGAAAATATTCTCAGAAAGCTGTGTCTATTGTTAAAAATAGATTTTGACAAAAAAATGCTTTCTTGGGAAATTGGTGGTATAAAAGAAGATGGTGTATGGGCGAAGCATTGGTACAGCAATGTGCACCAATCTACAGGTTTTGTTAAACAATCAACAAGTGATAGGCAGCTACCAGCTCATTGTCATGCACTGTACGAGGAAGCCAAACCCTATTACGATAAATTATATTCAAAGTCGATTAAAAATTAATGGTATTATGCTACAACAATACAATTCAAAAAATGACACTATTCAAATCTATGTAGGAGATCGTCTCTATCCTCGTGAAGAGGCTAAAGTGTCTGTTTTTGATAGTTCAGTACAAGGTGGTGATGCCATTTGGGAAGGCTTACGGCTTTATAATGGTGCAATCATGTGCCTTGACAGGCATTTACATCGCTTGCACGAGTCAGCGAAAGCTCTCCATTTCCAAGATGTACCAAGTTTTGATACCATAAAAAAAGCCATAAAAGAGACCTTAACGGCTAATGGTATGCAAACGGATACACATATTAGGCTGACGCTAACACGTGGCGAGAAAGTAACCTCAGGAATGGATCCACGGTTAAATCAGCATGGATCATGTTTAATAGTACTAGCCGAATGGAAGCCTTTAGTCTATGACAATGAGCAAGGTATCAAAGTGATTTCTTCTTCGATTAGAAGAAACTCCCCTGCTTTTCTGGATTCTAAAATCCATCATGCCAACCTTCTGAATAATATATTAGCGAAAATTCAGGCCAATTTTGCGAATGTAGATGCTGCTATTATGCTTGATCAACACGGTTTTGTCTCAGAACTGAATGATACAAACCTTTTTATGGTCAAAAATAACACGGTCTTCACCCCTCCTGCTGATGCTTGTTTGCATGGCATCACCAGAGGTTTAATCATCGAATTAGCACATGATATAGGTATTCCACTAGTAGAAAAGAACCTTTCTTTAGTTGATTTTTATAATGCTGACGAGGTGTTTGCTACAGGAACGATGGGAGAACTCACCCCTGTAGTTGAAATTGATGGTCGTAAAATAGAGAATAAAACAAATTCTAAATTGCGTAACCAGCTACATCAGGCTTTTTTGGATATCATACCAAAATATTCTGAAAAAGTGGTTTAATGTTAGTTCGGGATAATACGCTCTTTTTTGCAACATATGTTTTGTTCCATGTTTCGAACATACGCTAATTTATTTAGTAGAAATAACAGCATATGTAAATAGGTATTTATCTTCCAATATCAAATGTACATCATAAATTCCCTTTGATTTAAACACATGATCAATGCAATAGAACCCCTCTTTATCTTGGTATATTTCTGGGTAAAAAGAATTCATCTTACCAGCATATCCTACTTCTAGCTCTAAATTATCTAGTTCATTTATTGATTTGAAGCGAAAAGTTAATTTCTCCCCCTTTTTAATAGTTGGTTTAAAAACTGAAGGTGTCTCAGGTATGATATTATAACCTAAGGAATTTTTGTAAATTAACGGACTATTAAGAAACTCTGGCAATGTCGGGGGCTGATCCATTAAAAACCATTTTGTATCAAGTGGGTAATGGTTTTGCACAAATAGCACTGGGTTCACTAGGAAGTAGGCTTCACTAAATTCTTTAATAAATATAGATTGTTCAGAAGTGATTGATCCACTAGACCATGTAGCATCACACAAATACCATCTATTGTTGAGTTTGACTGTATTCCAAGAGTGATTTGGAATGCCCTCTCCACCTATATTAGCTTGAGCTGTACGACCATATCCATTAACAATTTCACATTCAATGTTGGCGTAGTAAGATAATTCTCTAATTAAATAAGCATATCCAGTACATACTGTTTTATGTTCTTTAACTAATTTTGTAAACACTTTTGGAAGGAACTCTTTATTCCACTCTACTAGTTTTTCTGGTTGATTATTGAGCTTCTCTCTCATTCGTTTATTTTTGGCATAGTAGCTATAATCATTTTCTATGTTATCACATACCCATTTATATATTGCCCTGAACTTTTCCACATCTGTTTGTAAAGGGGTGGTGAGTTTGTGAGATAATTCGCTCAAATTTGATATTGAATGTTTGGGGTATAACGCTGAAACACTATCTGCTTTGCTGAAATCATAACTGGAAAAATCTGAAATCTGAGCTATCAAATTATTCAAGCTGAAAAAAGCCAACAAAAACGTAACCTTAAAGAATGAATTCATGTTAAAATATAGATTTTAGTTTTGACCATAAATTAGATTTTGATTTATAAACTTCTTCAAGAGCAACTTCACCCAAGATTACGCAATTCATTGTCATTTCCATTTCCATTTCAATATTTGCAAAATCTTCTTTACCCACCTTATACTCCACAGTTTCTAACCCTACAAAAGCAAAGATCAATACATCTCCCTCGTTTACTTCTATTTTAAACTTACCATCAAAATCAGTTATAGTACCATATGTCGTTCCCTTCAAAATTACATTGACTCCTGGTAATGTCTCACCATACTCATCTACTACTATTCCTGATATAGTATAAGAAACATTATCTTGTGGTATTATATTTCTTGACTGTTTTCCCTTCTGTTCAACTTCAACTACTTGTTGTTCAACCAACGGATTTGTAAATGCTTTTTGATTAAATAAAAGTAATGGTATGCTTGCTATTCCCATCTTTACCAAGTTCCAACTTATGGTTTTCTTGAGTATATTAGAGTGTAAAATAGGACGATTCAATTGTTCAGATTTAAATCTGCCACAGGTTTTTTCAGATGATTTACTTATCATCTCAATTACTTCTTTATCGGACATTGAAGTAAAGTCGATTACATTTTTGCTACATGAACTACAAAATCCTCCAATAGAAGTTGGCTTAAACTGTTCCCATTTTTCGTTACATGATCTATCTACTGATATTGAGTATTGTTTTTTCATAATTTAGTTTTTGTCTATAGGATGAAAAAGTTTGATTGATTCCATAAAGTAATTTAAAATTTATACATACGT
>JAOUKH010000240.1 GCA_029882685.1 Cyclobacteriaceae bacterium | reverse complement strand
TATTCAATAAGAACTCTACAATATTAGATCCAATAAACCCTGCTCCACCTGTAACTAATATTTTATATTTCGATAAGTCCATTTTTCGATAAGTCCATTTACTCTACAACCTTTTTAAACGATCAAACTAAGTATATTCACTCTCAAAACACAGCTTCGCCCTTTCAGTCCCATTTCAACTTAGCTCAATCAACAAATAAATTATGAGTAAAATATTACTCAATCACTAACAATTCCTTCCTTATATTAACTTTTAAAACCTGCTGAATAGATTTTAATACTATACAACAAGTTTTATCATTAATTTTTCTAACCTCTCCTTCTATTCCATTAAAAACGCCTCCTATCACTTTTACTCTTTCTCCAAGTTGAAAATTATTGTTATAACTTTCAGTTTCTAATGGCAAACCTGTTTCCAACCAATTTTTTATAGCAATATACTCTGAATCATGAAGTATAGCAGGCATACCATTAATTTTTAAATTCCTGACAATGCCTGGAATCTGTAACACCTCATATATTTCATTTCTATTCGATCTGACAAAAATATAAGAATTAAATAATGGCACTTCAACTTTTTTCTTCCTATCTGTCCATTGCCTCATTACTTTGTGTAATGGTAAAAAAACCTCAAATCCATTTTCTTGTAAGTAGCTATTGACTTTCTTCTCCCACCTACTTCTAGTGTAGAAAACATGCCATTCCTTTTCTGCCAACATTTCACTATAAATCAAACGCTTAGCTATGCGCTAGCATTAAAAAATTAGATTGAAAAATATTTATATACCTCTAAAATACCAAAGATAGCCACTTTCCTTTTCCTATACTACATTTTATTCAATCTATTTAATTAAGGATTTTTGATAAATTGTTACTACTTTCAAGTCCTGTCAAAGATAGTATTATGAAGTACATAAAATTTATATTGAGTATTACAATTACATTGAGTTTACTGTATGCTCTCAATACAAGGTTAATTATATCCAATAATCCAATTCCTCCACTTGGTAAATTTTTAGATCCTCATAGTGGTTTTTGGCAAAATGCAGAAAGCATTAACGGAAACACAGAAGAAGCTATTATTAATATTGAAGGGATTAATAACTCTGTTGACATCGTTTTTGACAACAACCAAATCCCACACATTTTCGCTGAAAATAATAATGATTTGTATTTGGCACAGGGTTATGTGATCGCAAAAATGAGACTTTGGCAAATGGAATTTCAAACTCATGCAGCAGCAGGAAGAATTTCTGAATTAATTGGAGAAAAAGGAATAAATTTTGACAGGACACAAAGAAGAAAAGGAATGGTTTTTGGCGCTAAAAAAACGCTAGAAACCATGAAAAATGAGCCTGAATTATTCAAGTTAATTGAAGCATATGCTCAGGGTGCAAACAATTACATCAATTCTCTAAATTACAAAGACTTACCTCTGGAATATAAATTATTGGATTACACCCCTGAACCTTGGACTCCCCTAAAAACGGCTTTAATTCAAGAATATATGATCGACAACCTAACTGGATGGGATTGTGACTTGGAAAACACCAATGCACTACAACTTTTAGGTGAAGATGATTTTAATCTACTATTTCCAGATTGGATTTCAGGGATAGAGGCTGTTGTTCCAACTAATGCCCCATGGGAATTCTCACCAATCCCTATTGCTGAAAATACGTCTTCAACACCTTCTTCTCTTACTAAAAATATTATTGATAAACCCGACCCTGACAATGGTAGTAATAATTGGGTGGTTTCTGGGACAAAAACAAAAAGTGGTAAACCAATATTTGCTAACGATATGCACCTAGGGTTAAACCTACCATCATTGTGGATTATTATGCAATTGCACTCACCTGATGTAAATGTAATGGGTTACACTTTTACTGGTGCTCCGGGGATAGTGGAAGGATTAAACGATTCCATTGCATGGGGTTTCACAAACTCTCCTAGAGATACTAAAGATTGGTACAACATTACTTTTAAGGATGATTCCAAAAATGAATATTTATATGACAGTATATGGAGAAAAACTGAAAAAATTGTTGAAGAAATTAAAATTAGAGGAGACTCTAGTTTCATGGATACTGTAATTTATACCCATCATGGCCCTGTAGTTTATGATGATTCATTTTTATCCAGTAATAATAGTACAAACAATTACGCTTTACGATGGATTGGTCATGACCCCTCACAGTTGATTAACGCCATTTATTTGTTAAACAGATCTAATAATTATGATGATTATAGATTTGCGCTCAATTATTGGGAAGCACCATCACAAAATATAGCATTTGCTTCAACATCAGGAGACATAGCGATTACTGTTCAAGGAAAATTTCCAGCAAAATGGAAAGGGCAAGGGAAGTTTTTATTAGATGGATCAATACCTTCACATGAATGGCAAAATTTTATCCCTATGGAACAAAATGCTTTTCAATACAATCCTGAAAGAGGTTTTGTGAGTTCAGCAAACCAACATGCTGTTGATCCTCAATACCCTTATTATTTCTACAATGGGAATAATGAATATTATCGTAACAGAAGAATCAATAGACTTTTGGATAGCTTAACATCTATTACTCCTGAAAATTTTATGGGTATGCATCAGGATACTTACAATATTAAAGCTGAAGAAGTATTGCCTTTATTTCTTGATAGTTTAGAAATAAACAATTTGAATGAAATCAGTAAAACACATGCAAACAAGTTAAGTTCATGGAATTATTATTACGAAGCTGCTTCCCTTACACCAATACTCTTTGAGTTATGGTGGAATAATTTTAAAATTTTACTTTGGGATGAGTTTGACAGAGATGATATAGCATTAATTTATCCTAATGATTTTAACACCACCCATTTTATAAAAAATTATCCTGAAAATGAATTTATAGACATCAAAAAAACACCTGAAAAAGAGACTTTATCCCAATTGATAAACACCTCTTTTAAACTGGCAATAGATGATTTAAATAGTTGGGATAACCAAAATGATACACCTACAACATGGGCGAATTACAAAAATACAAACATTACTCATCTTGCTAGAATACCTGCTTTTAGCAGAAGTAATGTTCAAACTGGTGGTAATGGAAATACTATTAATGCCATGAAAAGCAATTGGGGGCCCTCGCAACGACTGATAGTGGAAATGACATCACCTCCAAAAGCATGGTCAATTTATGCAGGCGGTCAATCTGGAAATCCTGGTAGTCCTTATTATGATAATCTCATTGACCAATGGAGGGATGGAGAATATATAGAATTACTATTTATGAAATCTCCAGAAAGCCATTCCGAACATATTAATAATAAAATCACTCTTCAATCTAAACAATAATATGAAGTTTATATTTAAAACTATATTGATAGCTGCATTAGCAACACTTTTACAAACTTTTTTTCCATGGTGGAGTATGGCAATAGCTGCTTTTACTATTAGTTGCTTTATTTACACAAAAGGATTCAATTCCTTTTTCGCAGGATTTATCTCAATTTCACTATTATGGAGTATTAAGGCTTATTATATAGATCTAGCTAACGAACAAATATTATCCAACAAAATAGCTTCCTTGTTCACCACTTCACCTTCATTTACTATTACACCCCTATTACTAGTAATTATCACTGGGGTTATTGGTGGATTAGTGGCAGGTTTTT
>JAOUKH010000239.1 GCA_029882685.1 Cyclobacteriaceae bacterium | reverse complement strand
CTCTACAGTATTTCCTACTCGAACTGCTCGAGAATAGCCTACAACATCTTCCCATCTGGCACCTGATGATATATTTTGTCTTTTCATTGCTAATAGTTAAGTTAACTGGTACGAGCTTTCTTCTTTAGTATTACTACAAATATCTTAGATTTATAATAACTTATAGAATTAATTTATGAACAAACCTTAATAAGTCATGCAAAACATCTGTGTATTTTGTGGGTCAAGTAGTGGAAATAATGAAATATATACAACAATATCAAGAGAGTTAGGTGCATTAATTGCCAAACGGGAAAAACAATTAGTTTACGGAGGAGGAAATGTAGGTCTTATGGGTGTTATAGCGGATGAGGTACTTGCTCATGGGGGAAATGTCATTGGAGTAATTCCTCACTTTTTATTCGATTGGGAGGTAGGACATGAAGGACTTACTGAACTTATTAAAGTTGAATCTATGCATGAACGCAAGCTACTTATGTCAAAGAAAGCAGATGCCTTTATTGCTATGCCTGGTGGGCTCGGAACACTAGAAGAACTCAGCGAAATTTTAACATGGATTCAGCTATCAATTGTACAAAAACCTGTGGGCATATTAAATATTAATGGTTTTTACGATACATTAATTTCACAAATGGATCACATGGTATCAGAAGGTTTCCTAAAACAGGAAAATCGTGACATGCTTATTTCAAGTAATAACCCTAAAGACCTGCTCAATAAGCTAGAAAACTATAAAATACAACCTATTAAAAAATGGATTAACCCAAATCAAACCTAGTTTCCAGTCATACCTAAGACCTATATGGTACAGTACGCTGAATGGCACTAGTGTTCAAAATCGAACTATTTCTTCGTTTATTATGAACACTATAATCACATACTCTATGTTAACTGCTTTCGAATAAGTATAAAAATGTCATTTCCTTTGATTATTGTACTTCTATTCAAAAAATAACAGTTACTGATAGAACGGTACACTTCTTGAGTAAAAATTAGTATGTTGGCTAAAGGAATAAAAATTTCGTGGAAACGCTTTACCAAAGGTTTTATCTATAATTTAACTAAACTAATAGTTTTAATTATCTCTAATGCTATATTATTTGCTTCTTTCATGATAATGGACAACACAAAAATTTCTGCTCTGTTTATGTTATTTGCATCCTTGGGATATATACTGGTGATAATTATCAACAACTTCACAATAAAATATCGAGAAAAAGAATTTGCTATTCGGAAAATGCTAGGTGCAAATTTTATTCAAATCTTATTCTTAGTTATAATTGAAAACACTATTTATTTAGTAGTTGCCTCATTATTTAGTTTAATAATTGTAGAACAAGCTCATCACTACCATTGGGCAATTTCTCAACTAAGTCTTTTATTTATTATTTGGTTCATAGCTATAGTACTGGTGCTAATCCTATTGTTAAGTATAATTCCTGCAATTCGAGTAAATATTACAAACCCATTAAGAGTAATAGATGATTTACAGGCTATAGCTTAACTAATTCTCATGATAGAACACCTATTATTTTATCTATATTCTTGATGGCCTTATTTAATCGGTCAATATTATTCTCACCATTAATATCTACCCACGGTACTCCTGTTTTCTCTAATTCTCGCTTATAGATGTTATAGAAAAATTTCCTCATGTTTGGATGTTCTCGCTGTGGGTCTTCAATCCAAGGGATATCAACATTAGTAAGCAAGTACAAATCATATTTCTTCGAATTTATATTTTCCAGAATTTCAGAATGACAAGTCTTATATTTGTATTCACTCCATACTTTTATAGTAATTAGATTTGTATCACAAATCAATAATTTATTGGCTTGTTGCGCCTCAAAATCTTCAGCTTGAAGTTGCCCTTTAGCAATATCTAAAAGATCATATTCCTCATAAGGTCGATTTAAATTTTCT
Organism: Cyclobacteriaceae bacterium; assembly: GCA_029882685.1. Lineage (GTDB taxonomy): Bacteria > Bacteroidota > Bacteroidia > Cytophagales > Cyclobacteriaceae > JAOUKH01. Next base: position 1,748 of record JAOUKH010000239.1, on the reverse strand, counting down.
ATAAACTCTCGTGCATACTCTTTTACCCAAGTGGTGTTATAATGCTTTGCCAATTCTGAAGATAAAGTACTTTTCCCTGTAGATTCAGGGCCAATTATCACTACCTTTTTTATAGTTCTTGAGTCTGTAATGCTTTTTTCCATGCTAAATAACCCAAAACAGCCATTACAATATATAGTAAATATAAAAAGGAATAAAAATAAACTCCTTTATAGAAATATAAGGCAGAGGCTAGTATATCTATAAAAAGCCAGTAATGCCAATTTTCAATTTTCTTTTTAGCAGTAAGCCACATTCCTGTTACACTAAAAATTGAAGTAGTAGCATCCCAATAAGGTAGGGATGAAGCTGGAATATCTGGAAAAAAATAATTGATATTGTCTAGAAAAAAACCAAAAAACAGCACCCCAATTAATGATAAAATGATAAAAATTGCTGATTCTTTATGTGTAAGAGTTGACACTGGCACTTCTTTTTCATCTTTTCTTCCTCCTTTAACCCAATAATACCAACCATAAATATTGAGTATCAGAAAAAAGATGTGAAGAATAAAATCTCCATAAAACTGTATTTCCCAAAACACAAAAAAAGAGACAATTACATACGCAATTCCAAATACAAACGTAAAAATATTTTCTTTAATAAGGTAATACACGCAAAGTACACCAAAAACTAGACCCAAAAACTCAAGAAGCAGTATGTTTTGGGCATACTCGATAATATTTTGTATGATTTCGTTCATATATGGTGCAATATAAAACAAACAGTAAGGGTGATGTACAAACTTATCAACATACTGCTATTAAAAATGTACTATAATAAATCTATTGGTATTCTATAATATGTTAAAATGAAAATAGAAGGTGCTTCCTTCTCCTTTTTCTGATTCTAACCATATATCACCCTTATAAACAGTAATGATTTTTTTCACAATAGATAAACCAATACCTGTACTCTCAAATTCATCTTTTGTGGATAGTGTTTGAAAAATTTCAAATATTTTATCATTATGTCTCATTTCAATACCAATTCCATTATCTTTTACATAAAACTCCCAATAGTCATCTCTTTTGTTACAACCAATATTAACTAACCCTTGAGGCTTATTGTTATATTTAACAGCATTAGAAATTAGGTTCTGGAAAACTTGTATGCCATGTACTCTGCCAATTTTTATTGTCGGTAATTGTTGATCAATTTCGACCTTTATATTTTCTGGAATTTCAAGAATTTCGATGAGCTCCTCTACTAATTCATGTATAGAGACTTGTTCTTTTCTCACATGTACTTTTCCAGTTTTTGTATACTTAAAAATTCCTTCAATAAATCCATAAAGACGTTTGACACGTGCATTTATCATTTCAAGATTACTAACAGAATCCTCGCTCAATTTTTCTTTGTTGTCTTTATACACCCATTCAGATAAAGTAGCTATTCCGCGTAAGGGTGATTTTATATCATGTGACAACATGTATGCGAATTCTCGCAATTCTTCATTTTTATCTTGAAGATTTGTAAGCAAATTTTCTTGTACTTTTTGCGCTTCTATTCGTTCAGTAATATCATTTGCAATTATTACCGTACCATGCGAGTTGCTCATAGTAGAAATAGAAATTTTTACAGGTATAATCCTTCCTCTCTTGGTATGGATATGTTGAATATTAATATGAAGATCAGAAAAAGTAGAAGAAGGTTTACTTTGAAGTTCATCTATTTTAATATCAGATATTAAATCATTAAAGTTTTTA